>JANPDQ010000212.1:0-1716 GCA_031431575.1 Polaromonas sp. | reverse complement strand
GCCACCGAGCTGGAGCGTGCACGCGAGCTATGGCAAAGAAAATTCGCCGCCAAGTCGGATGGCCAGCTGACAGACCGCGCCGCGCAAGCCAAGCAAATGCGCTTTTTAGCAGCGCGGGGTTTTAGTGGTGATGTGATCCGGCGGGTGATGGCTGCGCCGGAAGATGAGTATCAGGGTTAAAAAAGGCATAAGTGGCCATTTTTGCATAAAACAGGCCTACAGCCAAATAATTACGGCCGCAAACAGCTATTAAATTAATAGTGTCATTTGATCTTGGCACAGCCAATAAGAGATTGAAGCCGGCATTGAAAAGCAAAGAGGCTTAGCCCCTGAATTTGCAGAAGAGCTATCGCACTGGCTGGCCCAAATGGAACTGCAGTTTGCCCAATTCATCTTGCCCGTCACGCCCGCCATCGCCAAGCTATGGGGTCGGCTATACATGCAAACCGGTAACAACGGAATCGACAACCTGATTGCTGCGACGGCGCTGGCGCATGACCTGCAAGTGGTGACGCGGAATGCGAAAGATTTTGAGGCGGTGGGTGTGCGGGTTTTTTACCCGCATGAAGCGTGAAAGCTGAGTCATCCAGCTTTGTCTCAAGGTTCAAATGCCCAACGGCTAAGGTGGTTTAGGTAAAGCGCCCCTATTGAACCCCGCTCAGCCGTCGTGATCCACGGCTTTGCAAGCTGGAAAAATGATAGGTAAGACCCGATAGACCGAATCGACTTCGAAGCGATTTACCAAGAAAGCGAACTGCTGCAAGGAAATCACGGTCTGCGGGAGTACTTAGCCAAGTTTCCTCAGTTCAGCGATGAAAAGTAGCCATCCTTTGCGAAAAACATGGATAAATCCCAATCCAAGGGAAGATAGGTGTTAGAGCAGGTCAACTTTCGCGAACTGGACTGTGACACTTTCTTGTGGCTGAAACTTCCAAGCAAGAGTTTGCGACAGGTGTCAACGCCGCAGCAGCACCCGACACCCCCGCGACATCAGCCTGCCTTGTGATCTTCCCGAGCAAAACAGCAGTACGACATTTGCTCTTGCAGCTAAACTGCCAGGCATGACAAACGACATCCGGTGGAAGCAACGCTTTCAAAACTTTGACCGCGGTGTTGTCCTGCTGCGCGAAGCGCTTGAAAACGGCCCGAGCGCTTTGTCTGCACTTGAAAAAGAGGGGGTCATCCAGCGGTTTGAATACACGTTTGAGCTGGCCTGGAAGACCATCAAAGATTTTCTTGAAGCGGGTGGCTTGGTGATTAGCCCAGTCACACCCCGGCAGGTGATCAAAGATGCATTTGCTGCCAAGGTGTTGGCAGACGGCCAAGCCTGGGTAGACATGCTGGATCACCGCAATCTACTCTCGCACACTTACGACCGCGCTGTGTTTAAAACGGCTGTTGACGCCATTGCTGCGCGCTACTTGCCTGCGATGGAATCGCTGCATGTTTATTTAATAGAGCAAACGTTGCGATGACGGCCTTGGCTACCTTGGCCTTAAGTTCGCACGAGCTGGAGTTGATCCTCAGCGTGTTCAGAAAGCACCCCGAAGTTGCAGCCGCCAAAGTTTTTGGCTTGCGCGCAAAAGGCAACAGCACACCCAGCTCGGATGTCGATTTGGCACTTTGGGGCAACATCGATGGGCTGGGAGCTGAGCGCATAGCTGCCGAGCTGGATGAGTTGCCTCTGGCCTATCGATTCGACGTTAAGTCGTTTGG
>JANPDQ010000211.1:0-3256 GCA_031431575.1 Polaromonas sp. | reverse complement strand
AAAAGTATTGACCGTACCTACCAAACGCGGCTGGGCGAGTGAGTCGCCTGTCAATGCCAGCGTGCCGCGCAGCAGCGTGTTCAGGCCCTTGCCACTGACGCGCAAGTCTTGGCCCAGGTCAAGCTGAATGCCCAGTTTGACGCTGCGCTCATTTGGCGTTTTGGCTACTGGCGCGATGGCTACGGGTGCAATGTCCGGTTTTTTACCGGTGGTGGTGCCGCGAACCACCACGTCACTGCCCAGTTGCGGCGCGCTTTCGTCTGGCAGTATGAAGCGTGCCTGGTCAACTTTCAGGTTGCCCGTGAACTGGGTTTTTTTGCCCTGCAGGCTGGCTTGCACATTGCCCGACAGCGTGACTTTCCTGTCGGTGCGCAAGCTGGCGCGCAGGCGGTCGAGTTTTGCATCTAGCGTGGCCACGCCTTGGCCATTGACCCATGCCGCCTCGCCCTGCGCCGTCAGTGTGCCGCCGGTGTTTTTATCGCCCGCGCCTTGCACGGTGAATTCAGTGATTCGCATCCGCGTGCCGTCTAACGTGGCGCGCAATTTGCCATTGCCGAACTCAATGCCTTCAACAACTGAGCGCAGGGCCAGGTCATTGGCCTGCAAATCACCTGTGAGCTGCGGCGCGGCGCGCGTGCCTGCAATGCTGATGTCCGCCCCCAGCGAGCCGCGCAAACGCCAGCCCGGCGGGGCCAGAGCAGACCACACGCCGATGCGCGGTAGCTGTGCTTTCAGTTGACCCGTCAGCGGCGCGTCTTGCGGCCACTGCCAGCCATCGGTTGCTGATTTTGAAAGGCGGCTCTTTAACTGTCCGTCGACTGTGCCGCCGCGCTCGCTGTCCCACTTCAGCACCAGCGTGACGGCGTCGCCAACGCTGTCCAGGCTGACCCGCGCCTGGCGCACGCCCGCTGCTATGCGCGTGCTGCCAACCTGCGTGCCTTCGGGCTGCACGGTGATGTCGCCACTGCTGCGGCTGAGGCTGGCTTTCAGTGCCAAGGTATCGCCCAGCCTGGCATCCCACGCGCCTTCAAACACCAGGTTGCCCGTCAAACCAATACCAGTTGTTCCCGCAGTTTGTTGGCCAGTGACAAGCTCCAGCCACGCCACTGGCAGGCCAGTGACTTTGCCTGCCGTTGCGAGCTGGCCTGCTTGCCATTTAACGGGTTGCCAGGCAATAAGTGCTGGCGCGCCCTGCGTGGGCGCCGTAAGAGCAGCTTGACCCGCGCCGCTTTCAAAAACCCCAGCAGCCCACTTCAAGGGAACTGCGTTGCGCATGGCTAGCTGCCAGGTGCCTGCGCCCAGGGCAGGGTCATCCACGCGCAAAGTGATTTGCTTGAGCAGCCCTTGCCAGCCGCTGTTGTTCTTGCCGCCATCTGCTGCGGCTTGCAGCGTGTAGCGTCGCTGCCCGGATTCAACACGGCCTTGCGCGGTGAGGCTGGCTTGGCCCAGTTTGCCATTCACGGCAGCTTCTGCGGCGCGCAACTTCAGCACGGTGGGCGTGGCTTGTGAAGCGCTGGCGGCGGGTGTGATGTCGAGCGCAGGAATGTTCAATTGCGCTTGCAGTGCTGGGCCATTGGCAGTGGTTTGCCAGCCCCCTTGCCAGGCGGCATTTAATTCAGCGTTGCCTGCTGCGCGTACGCCGTTCAACGCCGCAGGCATACCAGGCAGTAGCTGCAACCAGCGTAGCGCGAGTGCGGCGTTTTGCGCACGCACCGCCAGCGCGCCTTTGCCGGTGGTTTTGCGGAGTTCACCTTTTACTTTGGCGGTAAGGCCAGGCGCGGTCAAATTCAGATCGGCCACACCGCCGCGTGATGCTGGATTCAGCGTAAGCATGCCGATAAGCTGTGCCTCCCGCGTTTTCAGATCAAGCGATGACAGCGCCAGCGTGCCGCCTGAAAGCAGTGCGTCCCAAGAACCCATGGCCTGCCCATCAAGCGGCAGCGGTGCCATTTGGCTGTGCAACGCGCGGGGATTAACTTTTTTAAGTGCGGCCTGAAAAGCCCAGGTTTGCGTGCCAGTGCTTTGCCCACTGGCAACCAGTTCGCCACCGCCCAGCTTGGCGCTGAGTGACTTCACCAGCACAATGCCATCGCGCCATTCAGCTGATGTGGTCAGCTTGTCGATGGGCAGGCGGTTTTTGTCCCAGGGTCCCGGCCTGCTATTGATGGTTTGCAATTGCAGCGCCCAGGCTGCAACGGCGGTATTGATGGGTGCTACGCTGGCACTGCCCGTCAGCAGGGTTTGCGGCGCGCCGGGCCAAAAAGCGGCGGCGTCGAGGTTTTTAAAAACCGCATCGGCTTGCGGCAACGGCTGCTCGGCCCACGGCGTGATGCGCGCTGTGATGCTGGCTTGGGGCTGGGTTGGCGCGGTTTTATTGTTAGCACCACTGATACGAAGCAGCGCACGCGCCTGCAGATCTGCCAATGGGCCGATGGCGGTGGCGGTGAAGCTTAACGGCAACGGGGTTTTACTCTCAGGTACCTCTGCCGTGACAATGCCGGCCAGTGCTGCGTTCAGGGCAAACGGCTGGTCGGCCGCAATACTGGCGCGCCCACTGTAGTTGCCACTGGCTACAGTCGCGCGGGTTAATTCAAGCGCATGCTGCTGCGCATCAAAGCTGTAGCTGCCGTCCATTGCTGATGCACTGAATGCCGTTAGCCCAGTGTTAATCCCGGTGACGTTGAGTTGGGCGATGTCAAATGCATCAAGCTCTACCCGTACCGGTATGCGCAGAGTTTCGGGTGGATTGGCTGCCGTGGTTTTGGGCCGTTTGTCGTCGACCAAAACGCTTTTAGCTGCAAGGCTGTCCAGCTTGAGGGTGCCGCTGGCCAAAGCCCATGCTTGCCAGCTGAGAGTGACATCACGCGCGTCTACTAGCAAGCCACCATCCTGCCAGGTGATTCGGTCAATGCGCCCACCCGCGCGCAACGAGCCGCTGGGGTTTTGCACCCTGATGTTTTTCGTCAGGTGCGGCAGGTAGTCGTCTGCCAAACGCACGGCGGTGGCAAGCGAGCCGTCTGTGCCAGCCCACCACCATAGCCCGGCGACCAGCAACACAAGTATGGCCAGCAAGCTGAAGACAGCCAGCGCAAAACCTTAGATGATTTGCGCCAGTTGTTGGCCAGTAGACGCCGCCATTTAAAAAACAAATCCTACGGTGGTGTGCAGCCTGAATTTTTTGACCTTGACACCATAGGCCAGGTCAATTTGTAGCGGGCCGATGGGGCTTTTCCAGCGCACGCCGGTCCCTATGCCG
>JANPDQ010000210.1:0-1813 GCA_031431575.1 Polaromonas sp. | reverse complement strand
GCTTTTAAAGGCGGCTGGTTTCACACCGGCGACCTGGGCGTAATAGACGAGCGCGGTTTTGTCACCATCACGGGCCGCTCTTCAGACATGTATATTTCGGGCGGCTCCAACGTCTACCCGCGTGAGGTTGAAGAAGCAATATTGAGCCTGCCCGACTTGCTGGAGGCCGCAGTATTTGGCGTGCCCGACGCTGAGTGGGGCGAGCGCGGCGTTGCAATAGTGGTGCTGCGTGATGCCACAAAAGCAGTCAGCACAGAGCAAATTTTGGCGCACCTCGTCGGCAAACTGGCCAAATACAAATGGCCGCGCGACATCGTGTTTTGGCCAGCGCTTCCCAAAAGCGCTTACGGCAAGCTGGTTAAAAAAGATATTCGGGCTGCGTACTCGGCGACGTTAAGCAGCGGCATTGCAGTTGGGGAAGCGTTATGAAACACACATCAGCAATCGGTTTCATCCTGGCGCTGCTGTGCGCAGGCACTGGCCACGCAGAGGTTGGTGTTTCCAAAGATTCAATTTTATTGGGACAGTCGATTTATCTCACTGGTGGACTTGCAGGCTTGGGCAACGACCTCACCACTGGTGCAAAGCTTTACTTTGAAAAGGTCAACGCGCAGGGAGGCATCAACGGCAGAAAAATCCTTCTTGAAACCCTGGATGACGCTTACGACCCGGCGAAGGCAAAAACGAACGCTGAAGCACTGATTGAGTCAAAAAAAGTGTTTGCGTTGTTTCAGTTTGCAGGCACGGGCTCCATTGAAGTTGTTGCCCCTGTCGCAGAGGCCAAGCAAGTTCCATTGTGTGCCGCTGTAGCCACAGGACCAGAGCTTCGGTCTAAACACTTTAAAAATGTGTTTTATGTTCGCGCTGGCAATGCGCAAGAGATAAAGGTGATCAGTCGCCACCTGGCCACCATCGAGCGCAAGCGTGTGGCGGTGGTGTACCTCGATGCGCCTTATGGCCTGCAAGGGCGCGCAGTGGCGGTGCAGGCGGCGGCTGAAAACGGGTTGGTCTACGTTGGCGATGCCGCGATACCCGGAGGCGCTGGCAACGACGCAGCGGTGGAAAAAGCCGCATTATTTATTGCCAGTAAAAAGCCCGACAGCGTGTTGTTAATCACCGCCGGGAAGGCGACCGTTGCCATCGTTCGGGCGCTGCGCCAGCTGGGCCTGCGCAACGATCAGCTATACGCGCTTGCAGCCGCTTTGTCGCCCGCAGAAATCAAGGCACTTGACGTGAAGGCTGAGGGTCTTGTGGTGTCTCAGGTCATTCCTAACCCTGCCAGCCGCTCGCAGCCGTTGGTTTTAGAATTTTCAGCCGCTGTCGCGCAGGCGGGTTTGAAGCCGAACCACGCACTGCTTGAAGGCTGGATCAATGCCGCCGTGTGCGTCTCAGCCTTGAAAAAAGCAGGCCCAAACCTGAATCGGTCTGGCTTTTTAAAGGCGCTGGAAAGCACCGACGGCGATTTTGCCGGGGCGCATATTCGCTTTAACAAGCAAAGGCACGGCGGCAGTGAATTTGTGGAGCTGACATTTGTAAAAAATGAAGGAACCTACGCAAAGTAGCCTTCTGCGCCAAAAGGTTGCTACACAATGTTGTATGACAAAAAAAGCCAGCGCCAACACAGAGTTACCCGTTGTATTTGAAGCCGAGTTCACTGCAGGTCTCAAAGAGCTGTTTGAAGAAAAAATAGTCTTCAACAAAACACTGGGCTTAAAAATCACGTCGCTCGCGCAAGACCGCGTCACCGCCACCATGGCCATGCGCCCCGAGTTGATTGGCCATTACGCGCACAACCGCATTCACGGCGGCGCTA
>JANPDQ010000209.1:0-5145 GCA_031431575.1 Polaromonas sp. | reverse complement strand
CCAGAGCTCTTTAAAAATGGGCGTGCGCGGCCCTGCGCTGCTTGAAGACTTCATCTTGCGCGAGAAGATCACGCATTTTGACCATGAGCGCATTCCAGAGCGCATCGTGCACGCACGCGGGTCGGCTGCACACGGCTTTTTCGAGTGCTATGAAGCGTTGACCGACGTGACCAAGGCCGCGCCGTTTAAAGAAGCTGGCAAAACAACGCCGGTGTTCGTTCGGTTTTCAACCGTGGCTGGTGAGCGCGGCTCCAAAGACACGGCACGTGACGTGCGCGGCTTTGCGGTGAAGTTCTACACCGACGAAGGCAATTGGGATTTGGTCGGCAACAACATGCCGGTGTTTTTTATTCAAGACGCAATCAAGTTCCCCGACCTGATTCACGCGGTCAAGCCCGAGCCGCACAACGCGATGCCGCAGGCAGCAAGCGCGCACGACACGTTTTGGGATTTTGCGTCGCTGATGCCTGAATCAACGCACATGCTGATGTGGCAAATGTCTGACCGCGCGATTCCGCGCAGCTACGCCACCATGCAGGGCTTTGGCGTGCATACGTTTCGTCTTGTCAATGAAGCGGGCGAATCGGTGTTTGTCAAATTTCACTGGCAGCCGAAATACGGCACGCAGTCCCTTGTGTGGGACGAAGCAGTGAAAATTTCAGGCGCTGACCCGGACTACCACCGCCGCGACTTGTGGGAGCGTATTGAAGCCGGTGCATTTCCCGAATGGGAACTGGGGCTGCAGATTTTTACCGAAGAGCAAGCCGACACTTTCAGCTTTGATGTTCTTGACGCGACCAAGCTCATTCCTGAAGAGCTGGTACCGGTGAAGATTGTTGGCCGCATGGTGCTCAACCGCAACCCGGACAACTTTTTTGCTGAGACTGAGCAGGTTGCTTTTTGCACGGCGCACGTGGTGCCCGGCATTGACTTTTCAAACGACCCTTTGCTGGCGGGCCGACACCACTCGTACCTCGATACGCAAATCAGCCGCCTGGGTGGGCCGAACTTTCATGAAATTCCGATCAACTCGCCCGTTAACCAGGTGCACAACAACCAGCGCGACGGGCTTCACCGGCAGGCAATTCCGCGGGGGCGCGTGTCCTATGAGCCAAACTCGCTCGGAGGTGGCTGCCCTTTTCAAGCCGGATCTGCCCAAGGTTTTGTGACAGTTCCAGCGCGCCTTGCTGCGCAGGAAGACGCGGCCAAGGTGCGCGGTAAACCTGAAAAGTTTGCTGACCACTACACGCAGGCAACGCTCTTTTTTGACAGCCAAACGCCCGTTGAGCAAGCGCACATAGCAGCGGCTTTCAGGTTTGAACTCAGCAAGCTGACGGTGCCCGCAATTCGAGCGCGCGTAGTCAGCATGCTGCGCAACGCGTCTGAGGCGCTGGCCCAACAAGTTGCCGACGGCTTGGGCATGGCGGACATGCCAGCTGCTTTGCCCAAAGTGCTGGCAAACCCCGCTGCGCCGGAGGTCACACATTCGCCAGCGCTGTCGCTCACGGCCCGCCCCGGAGACGGGTCCATTACTGCCCGAAAAATTGCAATCCTGGTGGCCAATGGCTCGCAGGGTGCCTCTGCTGCAGCGGTTCACGCGGGCTTGCTTGCGCAGGGCGCAGCGCCGCGCTTTGTGGCTCCGCGCATTGGCCCGGTAGCTACCTGCGATGGCGCGGCGATAGACGCCGACGCGTCGATGGAAAACGAGCCCGGTTTTCTGTTCGACGCGCTGGTGCTTGCAGATGGCGAACAGGGCGTATCGGCTTTGATGAAAGACGGCAACACCATGGACTTCATCAAAAATCAGTACCGCCACTGCAAAACCATCATGGCCATTGGTGCGGCGAAATCGCTGCTTGAAAAAGCTGAAGTCGCGTTAAAGCTGCCCAACGGCAAGCCCGATGCGGGCGTGATGCTTGCCAGCGCTGACGAGGGCAAATCGCTCGATGCTTTTATCAAAGCAGTGGCAATGCACCGCCACCCAGCGCGCGAAACCGACCCACCGCAGGTTTGACCTGGTGGCACCTTGGCGCGGGTTTGCCGCACGGGCTGCTGGCTGGTGTACGCCGCCCGGTGGCTCTTTCGATTTGAAAATTCAGGAGTTGATTGTGATTGGAATCATTGTCCCAGCGCATGACGAGGAAGAGCGCATCGAAGACTGCGTGCAGTCGCTTGTGAAGGCCGCAACACATTGCAGCCTGGCGGGCGAAGCGGTGGAAATTATTGTGGTGCTGGACGCTTGCCAAGACCGGACCGGCACGCTGGCCCGGCGCCTGGGCGCCCGCACCATCAAAGTGCGAGCAAGGAACGTTGGCCTTGCTCGCCAGGCAGGCGCACATGCAGCGCTGCGTTCCGGCGCACGCTGGCTTGCGTTCACCGACGCCGACACGGTAGTAGCCCCAGACTGGCTGGCCATGCAACTTGCATTGCAGGCAGACGCGGTGTGCGGCACCGTTGCGGTGGAAGATTGGGGCGCTTACGGCGAGCGGATGCATCGGCATTTTGAGCTGACGTATACCGATGCAGACGGGCATTCGCACATTCACGGAGCCAACTTGGGCGTATGTGCTGCAGCCTATGCAACTGCTGGCGGTTTTTTGGGGCTTGAAACTGGAGAAGACGTGGCGCTGGTTGAAGCGTTGCGAGCCAGCGGCGCAAAGATTGCTTGGTCGCGCGCACCGCGTGTGGTAACCAGTGTGCGGCCCAACTACAAAGCACCCAACGGCTTTGGCGCAACGCTTGAGCGAATTGAAAAGCTGCACCAGTGGGCTGGCGTTGAGATGGCGGTAGCCGCATGATCGAGGTGCTTGCCGAGCCCACTGTGCAGCACGGTGTCGATCGTGTTCCCGAACGCATCGCAGAGCTGTTTAATGCCGGGCTGCCGCAAAACGGCGAATGGTTGTCGCTGCTTTTAAAAAACCGACTTGACCAGCTACCCCTTCCCGGCGCAGGCCAAACGCTGGAGCGCTGGCGCGCGCTGGCTGCAGTGGCGCAATTTGATTTGTCATTGACCAAGCTGTATGAAGGGCACACCGATGCGCTGGCAATTCTTGCAGAGATTGATGCGCCCGGCGCACACATTGCACAAGGCGCATGGTGCGTGTGGGCAGCGGAAGCACCCGGCGGGCGTACGCGTATCCACCCCGCTGGCGGCGCATGCGTGCGGCTGAGCGGCGCCAAGCACTGGTGCTCTGGGGCCATGACGGGCGACCACGCGTTGTTGACGGCATGGGACGACGATGGCACTGGCCCGTATTCGGTGGCAATGGAATTGGACCAACCTGGCTGGGCGATGGACGCCAGCCAATGGAACGCAGTGGGCATGGCCAGCAGCATGAGCGTGAACGTAACTTTTGACGGCGCCAAAGGCCGCTGCGTGGCCCGGCCCGGCCAGTACCTTAGCCGCCCGGGTTTCTGGCACGGCGGCGCTGGCCTGGCCGCCTGTTGGTATGGGGGCGCGGTGGGCATTGCGTTGGTGCTGAAGGCGTCGCTGCTTGGCAAGACAAACGACGGCGCAGGCTACAAGCTGGCGTCGCTTGGAAAGGTAGAACTGGCACTTGAAGAGTCTGCTGCAACGCTCAGGCAAGCGGCCGCGTGGATTGATGCGCACCCCACTCTGGATGCAAGCAGGCTGGCCTTGACGACCCGGCTTTCGGCAGAAAAATGTGCCAAATTGGTGATCGAAGAAGCTGGCAAGGCGCTTGGCGCAATGCCGTTTTGCCTGAATGAAAAATTTGCCCGCGCTGTGGCCGACCTGCCAGTCTTCATCCGGCAAAGCCACGCTGACAGGGACTTTGCAGCGCTGGGCGAGCGCTCACTGGAAAGACCGGGCACCGCATGGACGCTGTGAACGACCGGCTGATTCAACACGCTGGCACACCAGATTTGGCGTGGCTGCCTTGGCTTGCAGCGCAGCACATGCGCCGCGTGTGCATGAGCGAGCTGTGTGGACACGCATGCAGGATGGTGGTGGTTGCACCTCATCCTGACGACGAAGTCCTGGCGTGTGGCGGACTGCTGTTGATGCGTGCTGAACGCGGCTTACCGTCGATGGTGGTCGCGGTGACCGACGGCGAGGCAAGCCACGGCATCAGCGACTTTAAAGGCTCGAAAAATCTGGGTGCTCAACGCGCAGAAGAAAGCTACGCGGGCCTGGCAGTGCTTGGCGTGCCGTCGGCGTGCGTAGTGCGGCTAGGCATTGCTGACGGGAGCGCTGCGCGTTGTGTAGATGACATAGCGTACAAACTCCAGACGCTGGTTGAACCGTCAGATGTGCTGGTCACGACATGGTGCATGGATGGCCACCCCGACCATGAAGCCGTTGCCCAGGCTGCAAGGCGCGCTAGCGAAGTGGTGGGCTGCCGATTGCTGCAGGCCCCGGTGTGGATGTGGCATTGGGCTGAGCCGCATGATGCGCGGGTTCCCTGGGAGGCAATGGTTGCTTTTGATTTGCACGACGATGCGATCAAGGCCAAGCAGCGAGCGCTCGGCTGCCACCACAGCCAGCTTGCTGCAACCGGCGACGGCACAGGCCCTGTTCTGATGCAGTCCATCGTTGAGCGGGCCGCACGCGCGCAGGAGTACTTTTTTGTCTAGGTTCTCAAGCGTGGCAGACCACCCGTCTTCACGGCCAGACCAGCCGGAATACTTCGATGACATGTTCGCCAAAAGCGACGACCCATGGAAGTTTCAATCACGCTGGTACGAGCGCCGCAAACGCGCCCTGACGCTTGCCTGCCTGCCTTCTGAGCGGTACACGAGTGGCTTTGAGCCAGGCTGCGCGAATGGCGAGCTTTCAGCCCGGCTTGCCACACGTTGCGAGCGCTTGCTGGTCAGTGACGGCATTGACAAGGCGGTGGCTTTGACCAAAGAGCGCCTGAAAGGGCAAGCCAATGTGGAAGTGCGCAAAGCGTGGGTGCCAAAGGACTGGCCACATGACAAGTTTGACCTGATTGTGCTGAGTGAATTTCTTTTTTACCTCTAGACTGAAGTCGTTGAGGACATCGCATTCAAAGCCAAAGAAAGCCTGATGCCTGGCGGCGTGATTTTGGCTTGCCATTGGCGCCACCCGATTGCGCATTGCGTGGTGACTGGAGACGATGCGCACGACGCGCTTGACCGCTTGCTGAGTTTGCCTAACCAGTG
>JANPDQ010000208.1:0-2445 GCA_031431575.1 Polaromonas sp. | reverse complement strand
CAGCAAATAAGCAAAGCCTAAACCCTGATCAGCGGGGCGAGGTGCTTGCTGAAAAATTCACGCTAGAGAGTCTGTCGCCTGCAGATCGTCAAGCAGCCGAAAAACTCAGTCGCGCCACTAGTGTACTGATGCTCAAAGGTTTGTTGAATCGCGCTGATGCTGCACGCTTTCCGGTCAGCGCCGATCTCAATCAGCCCGACAACCAAGCGGCTGCTATCGCGAGATCAATGAGCGCAACATCCTTTGCCCACATCAAGCCCAAACTGATGATGACCCGGGCCGGACGCGACGCAAGCGGCAGGCGGCACGCCGCCCAACGCATTTCATTTGTTTGCAGGAGTCTGTCCATGTCCATGTCAACGTTGACCCACGCTTGCGTCAGCTTCGTCGCCGGCACCTTCCTGCTGCTGGCCAGCGCGCTGCACGCGCAGACCTTTACCGGTGCCATGTCCGGGAGCTGGTGGAACCCGGAGCGCAATGGCGAAGGCCAGTTCATCACCTTCGAGCAGGTCGGCGCCCGCCAGGTCGCGGTGCTCGCCTACTTCACCTATCTATGACCCTGTCAACCTCAATTTCATAAAAAGAGCAGTTATTTTTGCGATTTTTAGCTTTAAACGCGGCGATTTTGGAAAGTTCGCGCTTTTTGCGGACTTTCCAAAATTGTCTACCGCGCGCCGTCGAGTGGGTTCGCGGCTTGCGCCGCTGCGCGCGGAATGCGCACTGAGGATTTACGTGCAGCGACGTGCAAGCCTTTGGCAAACGCGGTGAGCTTCATCTGCATGAGCACCCGTGCTTCTGCCGCAGGCGCTGCGCTTGGTGCCGCCAAACCCTCAGCCTCCAAAACCTGATTTAGCGCTTTCACCTCACGCGTTCGCGGTGTCCCCGCAACCGTTTTCGCCGAACCCTTTTTTGGCCCCGTTTTTTTCTTTTCACCGGTCGCTTTGAACCGAATGCGCTGCAGCTTTGCTTCTACCGTCGCCGGTATTGCGTAGCGATAAACATCCTTTTTAGTGAGCAGATGCCAAGCAATTTCCGCGAGTTTCCTAGCAATCGCGACCACCGCGACATTGTGCCCTTTCTTCTTCTCCAAACGCGCAAATTGATAGCCCAACGGCCCTGGGTGTTTTGCCGCATGCTGCGCCGCTTGAATCAGCAGCCAGCGCACGTTTTTGTTGCCCTGCTTGGTAATTTTGCCCATGTAGGTTTTGTCCGCACTTTGACTCACTGAAGGGACTAAACCCCAGTACGCGGTCAATTTGTAGTCGGCGGCAAAACGCTCTATTGGGCCAATGCTTGCCAACATAGCGTGTGCTGTCGTTACGTCAATTCCAGGTAAGGTAATTAAGCGTTTGATATCCTCATTTTCATGTGCGTATTGGTCTAAGCGCAGTGCGATGCAATCCTGTTCAAGCTGCACCAAATCCAGCATGCGCGTGATCGTGTCAAGCTCCATTCGGTCAATTTCTGGCACTTGTACGGCGTCAAGCCAGGTGCGGCCCTTGGTGCCAAATAGATCTGCTGGCGCTGGAATCAGGCGCTGGTGCAGCACGCTTTGTGCACGATTCTTTAGGCTGATCGATTGGCGCGTCAGGGCACTTCGTCGGGCTGCAACGCTGCGTTGGCTGCGGGTTGCGGCGTCGGGCGTGAACACGGTCGGCAAAAAATCGCAGCGCAATAAATCAGCTAAAACGCGCGCGTCGACTTTGTCTGTTTTGATTTTGGAAAACGCAATCGCTTTGGTTGCCATCGGGTTGGATACGACCACTTTGGCGCAATAGGGCGTCAAAATATCGACCACTTCCCAGGTGTTGGTGGTGGCCTCCAAAACCAGCGAGCAATCGGGCCCTAGATGCTTTGCAGCAAACTCAATTAGGGTCTCTCGGGTCAGCTCAAAGCGCACATCTTGCCGAGTTAAATCCTCGGCAATCAGGTGCGCTTGAATCACCCGTTTGTGTAGATCAATTCCTATATAACGCATATGCTTCCTCGGTGTGGACTTCTTTCCTGGTAGGCGTGTTTGAACACAAAGTTCGTACCAACACAGGCTTCGGGTGGTTGATGTGGATTTACATCGGCAACTATCTATTCGTGCTCGAAGCGACATCCGGACAGGCCGCGAGGCGGGCAGATACGACAGCGAGCTCGAAGCTCATAGTCAAGTTCACCCTAACCCACGATTGATGGAAGTCCACACACCCCGTTTTCAATCGCGCCGAAGTCCAGATTCGCGAAGTGTAGCGGGGGGCGGGAGTAAGCATGTCAGGTATGACGCCGCTGGCAATCGCAAAACCCAAACCGATGCACGTGGCGTGCAGTCTGGAATGTTTTACGATGTGCTCAATCGCTTGACCAAAATTGAGTACACACCTGCGGGCACCAGCGTCGTCAATGCCGCTAAGACTGTGCAGTTTTACTATGATCAAGCGGACATCATCACCGCCTGTA
>JANPDQ010000207.1:0-8169 GCA_031431575.1 Polaromonas sp. | reverse complement strand
CCCAGCAGCGCACCGGCCAGTATCAAATGCCCAGTCGATGAAATCGGCAAAAACTCGGTCAGTCCTTCAACGATGCCCATGATGGCGGCTTTGACCAGCAGGGTGATGTCCACGTTTAAATCCACATGTCGCTCCAGTGTTACGCCCTGATTATCGCTGGCGGGTCTGTATCGTTTTGCGCTGTGCAGCTGCGTATTCACGCTGATTTTTAGCATTTCGTCGCATCACGGTTGCGGTCAGCAAGCAGGCGCGGCACAGTCCGGTCCATCACACACCACAAGGAGTTTTTATGTTTATTCAAATCATTACTCAAACACCGGTGTGGGTTTGGGTCATCCTGGCTTTGCTGCTGTGGGTGGGGTTCAAGCAATCAGTGGCTCGCAGCGTCAGCTTGCGGCGCATCACGGTGCTGCCGGTAGTCATGACGGGTTTGTCGCTGGCCGGTACCTTGACAGCCTTTGGCTTTGGCATCAGTGCGCTGCTGGCCTGGGGCGCGGGGGCAGCTATTGCGGCGGCAGTCGTGATGCAGCGCCACTTGCCACAGGGCACGCACTACAACGCCTGGACTCAGCATTTCCAAATCCCAAGCAGCTTTACACCGCTGGTTTTGATGATGGGTATTTTCATCACCAAGTACGCAGCAGGCGTGGCGGTGGCCATTTACCCCGATCTGGCGCTCAATGTTCTGTTCAGCCAAAGCATTAGCGCGCTATATGGCGGTTTTAGCGGCGTGTTTGTAGCCCGTGCAGCTCAGTTATGGCGACTAGCATCCGCCAAAACCAGTGGCGTAACCATCCCGCAAGGTGCCTGAACGCAATCACCACATCACCGTTTAATACTTCTCCAACCCAACCCAACCCAACTCATCTCAACTCAATCTAAAAAGGTTTTACATGAACATCCGAACCCTAGCCTCCATCGCGCTACTGACATCTGGCGTCCTGACAGCCAACGCTGCCCTTGCGGGCGACTTGACCATTGAAGTCAATGTGCCCAGTGGCAAACAGGGCACCGTCATGGCATCAGTATTTGCGAAAGCTGACGGGTTTCCGCGCGGCACTGCATTGCGCACGGCGATGGCTCAGCCCGTCAAAGGCAAGACTACCCTGCTGTTTGCTGACTTGCCCAAAGGTGACTACGCGGTCACGGCCTACCTGGATGAAAACACCAACGGCAAGCTGGACAGCAACCTCCTCGGCATACCTTCAGAGCTGTACGGCTTCAGCCGAAACGCGCGCGGCCTGACGGGTGCCCCGCCGTTTGCAGATGCTGCATTTCGTGTTGAAGACAGCGCGCAGTTGCAGGTCTTTGATCTGAAATAAAAAGCAATTCCATCATGCTCCAACACAACAGCAAATACGTGGTCAGCCGCCGCACAGCATTGGGTGCGCTGGGCGCGCTGGCAACTACAGCCGCTGGCTTGGGCCATGCCGCAACCTCGCTCGATGCATGGCGCAGCAGCTACACGCCGTACAACGGACCATTGAAAGCACCTCTGAACAGCGGTCCTCTGCGCATCCAGGGCCGATGGCCCGCCACCCTGCAAGGCACGCTCTACCGGGTTGGCCCGGCCCGGCGTGAGCTTGGCGGTGTGTCCATGAACCATTGGTTCGATGGCGACGGAATGCTGCAGGCATTTCGCTTTAAGGATGGCCAGGTCTCGCATCGCGGCGTGATGCTGGCCACACCCAAGCTCATGGCTGAAGAAGCAGCCGGGCGACTGTTGTACTCTGGCTTCGCGCAAACCCTGCCAAATTCACCGCCACTTGCTGGGCCAGACACCCTCAACCCAGCCAACATCAACCTGTTGTCATTGCCTGGTAGCACAGAGTTATTTGCGTTGTGGGAAGGCGGCTCGGCGCTGGTCGTAGACCCGCAAACTTTGCAAGCCAAGGGCTTGAAGGTCTGGTCACCTGAGACAAAAGGCGTGCCGTTTTCGGCTCATCCGCGCGTTGCGCCCGACGGCACTGTTTGGAGCTTTGGCTACATGCCTGGCTCAGGCCGACTGGTGATTTATGAAATCAGCCCGGCGGGCCAACTCCGTCGCCATTCCCTGATAGAAGCACCCCAAGCCGATATGGTGCATGACTTTGCCATGACGGAAAAGCACCTTGTGTTTTTGCTGATGCCGCTGAAGTTTTCTGGTGAACTGGGCGCAGGCGATCTGCTGTCGCATTACCAATGGCAAGGCAATTCACCAATGATTGCGCTGCTGGTGGACAAAGCCGACTTCACGGTGCAACGCTTTGAGTTGCCAGCCACTGGCGTGTTTCACCTGGCCAACGCTTGGGAACAAGGCGGCACGGTGCAGGTGCGTTTTGTAGCGCAGCCGAACATTTTGGGTGCCATGCAGCAGATGGATGTAAACCGCAGCCGCAGCGATGCCAGCACCCGCGCCACGCAATGGACACAGATCGCACTCAACCCAGCTACCGGTCAGGCGCAGATGCACGGCTTGGGTCTGAACAATATCGAATTCCCGCGCATTCACCCCGCACGCAACGGGTTGCCCACGCAGTTCACCACACTGCTAGAGCGAAGCGCCAAGATGGACGCACAAGTGGACGGCTTTGACAGTGTTCTCACTTTGAACGGTGAGCAGCCAAAACGCCACCGCTATGGTGACGGCTGGATCGCCGAGGAGCACGTCTACGTGCCCCGCTCTGCCACTGCGCCAGAAGGCCAAGGCTGGCTGGTGGGAACGGCTTACCACTGGCCAAGCGAGCGCACAACGCTGTCTGTATTTGATGCTTCGGCCGTAGATGCAGGCCCACTGGCACGGGTCACACTGCCATATGGCTTGCCCTTGGGCTTGCACGGCCAATTTGTTGCAGCATGAGCAGCACACCAAACTGGCCACCTGACATGAACAAATAAAGGCGCATTCACATGAACACAGCTACAAACATCAATCCCCAACTCGAACGCCAGGCACGCCGCCGCGCAGGCGCCAAGCTGGGCTGGTACGTCCACGCGCTGGCCTACATCAGCGTCAACCTGCTGTTGGCGCTGCTGTCCGCCATGAGCGGCAAGCACTGGGCGGTGTTTCCCGCAGTGGGTTGGGGGCTGGGGCTGGCCATTCACGGCTTGGTGGTATTTGTTGTGACGGGTGGCGCGGGCTTGCATGAGCGGCTTGTGCAGCGTGAGCGTGAACGCTTGGGTGCGCAGCGCGATGCTTGGTAGCTTTTCCTGGCTGTCATTGGTCTCATTTTTTATTTCAATGATTTGATATCACCCCCATCAGGAGGTCACCATGCCCTACAACCACCTGTCTCAATTAGCCAAAGTCTGCATACAAATCCTGGCAGTTTGCCTATCAAGCGCAGTGCTTGCCAACACCGCATCTTCCATGGGCATGACTGTTATCAGTGGCAATACAAACGCCCAACCGATCACCATTTTTTACCCCAGCAATAGCGCTGCAAGAGACGTTAACCGGGGGCCGTTCACAATGCAGTTAGCACCAGACGGTAAGGCAATGGTCGGCAACCGGCGTCTGATGGTGTTCTCACACGGCTCAGGCGGCGCGCCCTGGCCGCTGACAGATCTGGCCCGCAGCTTTGTAGAAGCGGGCTACATCGTTGCCATACCTGAGCACGAAGGCGATAACCACCGGGATCAGCGCCTGGTTGGGCCCGAAACCTGGAAGCTTCGCCCACAAGAAGTTTCTTTGGCAATAGATGCGATGCAACTTGACGGCCGTTTTGCACCATTGATTGACTTTGCACGCGTGGGCGTTTACGGCACATCAGCGGGCGGCTTGACGGCATTGGTATTGGCTGGCGGCAAATGGTCCCCCGCCAACTTCAAGCGCTATTGCCTGGCGCACATGGCGCAAGACTTCCCGGCCTGTGTTGGCCTGACGGTACGGCTTAATGGCAACTGGGGCGACGCTATTAAGGTAACGGTTGCAGGCTGGGTACATCGGCTCCGGTTTGGTGACGAAACCCTGTACGGCCATCAGGACGCCCGTATCAAAGCCGTGCTGGCGTCAGTACCCATGGCCGTACCGTTTGATATAACGACACTGGCAAAACCCGCCGTGGTCACGGGCCTGGTCGCTGCAGCGCAAGACCAGTGGCTGGCGCCACGCGCCCATGTAGGTGCTGTGCAAGCGGCATGCACCACTTGCACGATGGTGCTGGACTTACCGCAGGCGGGTCACGGTTCGCTGTTTTCACCGTGGCCAACTGATCTTGCGCAAAGTTTGACGCCTATGCTGGTTGACCCGCCGGGCTTTAACCGCGCCGAGATGCCCATGTTGTATAAAAAGATGGTGGCATTTTTCGACATGCAACTAGAACCTAACTGACATACCAACTTACACCCCAACTGACACCCCATCACGCAATTACTTGCCCCTGCACAATCGGTACATGTCCACACCAACTTCCGCTTACCCGCTGGACGAGAACCGCTTGACTCTGCAAAACCTGCGCGCATGCTTGCCTGGCTTGGCACGGCACTGCCTGATAGTCATGGGGTTTTGTGTGCTGATAGCAGTGGTGCTTTGGCTGGGCAGGCCGGGGCAGCGCTTTGACACGCAGCTGGTTTACTCATTGGCCACCGGGCTTAGCACCTGGCTGGTGATTGATTTGTCGCGGTTTTTTGTTGATGTGAAATCACCATTCGGCTTTCCACGTGGCTGGCGCGGTGTTCTCATTATTCTGGCTGGTGTCAGCTTTGGCTTTGTGGTGGGCACCTTGGCGGGTGACACGTACAGCGGCCGCTCGACTTTTGGGTTGGTGGCAAACCAGCCGATATTTTTCTTGTATCTGTTTTTATTTACCGCAAGCCTGGGCATTGGCATCAGCTACTTTTTTTACGCCTCCGCCAAAAGCAGTTACCTGATAAGCGAGCTCGAGACTTCCCGCCAGCAAGCCACCGAAGCGCAGCTGAAATTGCTGCAAAGCCAGCTTGAGCCGCACATGCTGTTTAACACGCTGGCCAATTTGCGGGCGCTGATTGGCACTGACCCAGATCGCGCCACTGCCATGCTGGACCACTTGAATGCCTTCCTGCGCGCCACTCTTTCAGCATCACGCGCAACCACCCATAGCCTGCAAAGCGAGTTTGACCGGCTGGGCGACTACCTGGCACTGATGGCCGTGCGCATGGGGCCACGGCTGAAGTACAAGCTTGACTTGCCGCCAGAGCTAGCTGCGCAGCCTGTGCCCACCTTGCTGCTGCAAGCGCTGGTTGAAAACGCCATCAAACACGGGCTGGAGCCGAAGATTGACGGCGGCAGCATTACGGTGAGCGCACACCGCGAGGGCGACAACATCGCCTTGAGCGTGCTGGACAACGGCGTGGGCTTAAGCGGCGGTGCAGGCTTTGGTTTAACGCAGGTGCGTGAACGGCTTAAAGCCAGCTACGGAGATACAGCTGCTCTTTATTTAGGAGCTGATGGCGCCTGTTTTACCTGCGCTAAAGTCACTTTTCCTTCAAAAAACGTCTAAAAACCATGACAACCGCCCTCATTGCTGAAGACGAACCCCTGCTGGCAGCAGCGCTTGCGGCCGAGCTCGCGCTGGCCTGGCCCGCGCTGCAAATAGTTGCTACCGTCGGTGATGGCGCAGCTGCGGTGGCGCGGGCTTTAGCGCTGCAGCCTGATGTGCTTTTCTTTGATATCCAGATGCCAGGCCTGACCGGGCTGGAGGCTGCAGCAGAACTGCTGGACGCCTGGCCTGCGCCAATGGCACACAGCAAGCCATTCCCCGCGCTGGTGTTTGTGACTGCCTATGACCAGTACGCAGTCGCTGCATTTGAAGCGCAGGCCATGGACTATCTGCTCAAGCCCGTACAGCCCGTCAGATTGCTTAAAACAGTGCAAAAAGTGCAGATAGCCCAACAAATACGGGCGCGAGCAGCTATTGATAAAGTAGCAAATAAATCAGCAGATCCAGACAAACATCTGGAACAAACCATAGCCCAGCTGCGGTCGCTCTTACCGCCAATTCAAAAGTCTGCAGCGCCACTACAGATGATTTCAGCCGCGCTAGCGGGCTCGCAAGGCAACACGCTGCAAATGGTGCCAATTGCCGACGTTTTGTATTTTGAGGCAGCAGACAAATACATTCGTGTGCTGACGGCTGCTGCTGAATTTTTAATCCGCACACCGCTAAAAGAGCTATTGGCCCAGCTCGACAACCAAACCTTTTGGCAAATTCACAGGGGCACGGTGGTGCGGGCAAGCGCCATTCACACGGTGGTACGAGATGACAACGGCAAGCTCACGCTGACACTACACGGCAAACCAGACAAATTGGCAGTCAGCCGCCTGTACAGCCACCTGTTTAAAGCGATGTGATGTCCGTTCAACGCGGCATCAGCTGGTAAAAATCAAACCCCGCGCTGCGCCCGCCCAGGCAACCGGCCAGCTTGTCTTCAATCGTGCGCCACATCGCCAGCTTGTTGCGCCATTTGCTGATGCTGTGGCCCTCGTCTGCAAACAGCAGGTAGTCCACCGGGCGGCCAAGTTTTTGCAGGCCAGCCACCACGTCGTCTGAGTCTTGCTTCAGCACCCGAACGTCGTTGCTGCCGTGAATCACCAGCATCGGTGCGGTGATTTTTCCCAGGTGGGACACCGGGGAGTTGGCAAGCATTTGCGCGCGGTCTTCAGGTTTGTTTACGTCACCATATGTGCGCGCAAACCAGTGGCGGTTGCGCCAAAACGGCGGCCAGCTTTCAATCGTTCGCGCCCAGTTGGCCACACCCACTATATTGACGCCGCACTGGTAGTCGTGCGGTTTCTGAATCAGCTGCGCCATCACTGAAAAGCCACCAAAGCTGCCGCCAAACACAGCCATGCGTTTGGGGTCGGCAATGCCTTGATCAATCGTCCATTGCACAGCCTCGGCAATGTCTTTTTGCAGGCGGCCAAAGTATTCGCGGTCAGCTGCCGCGACGTGGTCTCGCCCATAACCTGTCGATCCGCGATAGTTGACCGTTAACACCGCGTATCCCCGGTTGGCCAGCAGTTGGGGCGTGTTAAATACCGCTGAGGTCCAGTGGTCGCGCACCCACGGGCCGCCATGAATTTCAACCACCAGCGGCGCTGGCCCCACCACACCGCGCGGCGCAATGATGTAGCCATGAATGGTGCGCCCGTCAGACGCTTTGAACGAAAACGGCTTTTCGGCAGACAGCAAGCGAGCCGCATCTGGCTGTTGCGGATTCAGGCGACTGACTTCCCCGGTGGCGCGGTCTAGCAGCAGCTCGGCTGAATCAAAATCCCCCGCGCTGCGCAGCACCACGCGCTGGTTGTTGTCAGACACACTTTGCGGCCGGGTAATGATGGGCTGCGCGGGCAACAACTTGGCAAGCACAGCCTTTTGCACCGCAGCATCCACGTCACGCTGCCAGGCAGCGTCCAGCCATTTCATTTCGGGGTAGCCGGGCTCCACCACATAGCCCAGTGGTGCGCCCTTGCCGGCAGGCATGACAGCAAAGCTCACATCCACCACATCGTGGCTGGCAATGACTTGCTCACGGCCTGTGGCCAAGTCAACTTCCAGTAAAGCGGTTTTATCGCGCCCCATGTTGCTGGACACCCATACTTTGCCCGCTGACGTATCCAGCCGGTTGATCCAATAGCTGTCAAAGCCGCCCAGCGTTTTAAACGGCCGCCACTGGCCATTGGCTTGCAACAGTTCAATCACCACGCCTGAGCCATCTTCACGCCCGAGTTGCCGCGCGCGCCCCGCCAACTGGCGGTCAGTGTTCAAAATCCAGTTGAGCACGCTGCCATCGCTGCGGACTACTTCACGCACAGTGCGGGCTTTTGCGTCGGCTTCGTACAAATCAAATGTGGACCGGTCGCGCTGGTTGGTTGCAAAGTGAAACCGGGCTGAACCTTCAGCGCCACGCGCCACAAAATAGCTGCGCACTGCGCTACCTGTGGTTAATGCCCACGGCTCAAAGCCACTGGCCTGCGTGTCTATCACCAGCAGCCGGGTGTTTTCATCGCCGATAGGGTCTTTGGTGTAAACAATATGGCGGTTGTCAGCCAGCCAATTCTGGTTACCACCGCGCCGCCCCATATTGCCCGTGGCAAAAGTTGTGACAGCTGTTGGGTTTGCCACATCCCGTACGGCCAGGCCAACGTCCAACCCCACAGTTTGCACCCACATCAATCGTTGGCCATTTGGGGCCAGCTGGTAGCCGCCA
>JANPDQ010000206.1:0-3727 GCA_031431575.1 Polaromonas sp. | reverse complement strand
GTGGCCAGATCATTCAAAATGCGGTGCGCGGTTGAGGGGTGCAGACCGGATTTTTCACTGATCTCTTTGAGCGACATTGCTTCTTCGCGATTTGCCAGAATATCCAAAAGGCTGAACATGCGTTCAATCACCTGAACGGTGGGTTTTGTGGCGGTGCTGTCTAGCTTTTTCACGTGCAGATCTCCTGCGTGAAATTTTACGCTGTGAAATTAAGAGCCGCCTATTGAATTTCCGGCCTTACCTGCAGCTGCGCTGACCCATTCATCATCCACGCGCACCTCGTGCGGTTTAAACCCGGCTTTGTAGCGCATCTTTGGGCTTTGCTCAATCCAGTAGCCGAGGTAAACATAAGGCAACTTGAGTTGCCTGGCCTGCTCAATTTGCCACAGCACGCCATAGTTGCCGTAGCTGCTTTTCATGCCATTGGCATCGGGCTCGTAGAACGTATACACCGCTGAAATACCGTCTTCCAGCACATCAAGAATCGCCACCATTTTCAGCTCGCCCACCGCGTCCGCAGCTGCGTTGGGAAGCGTTTGCCTGAACTCCACCAAGCGCGAATTAACCCGGCTTTGCAGTAAAAATTGTGTGTACTGGTCAACGCTGTCGTGGTCCATGCCGCCGCCTGCGTGGCGGCCGTTTTGGTAGCGCAAATACAGCTGGTAATGCTCCTGCATAAAACAGAGTTTGAGCACCCGCACGCTCAAATGCTGGTGCGCAGCCCATGCGCGGCGCTGGCTTTTGTTGGGCTTGAAGCCGTCAACCGGCACCCGTAGTGGCACGCAGGCATTGCAGCCGTCGCAGTACGGACGATAGGTGAACATTCCGCTGCGCCGAAAGCCGTTAGCCACCAGTTCAGAATATGCGTCGTTATGAATCAGGTGGCTGGGCGTGGCCACCTGGCTTCTGGCCTGCTTGCCGGGCAAATAGCTGCACGGGTATGGCGCGGTGGCGTAAAACTGCAAAATTTGCAGGGGCAGGTCTTTAAGGTCTGTCACGTCTGGGGTTTGCTGTGGTCGGTTAATGTTGTTGCGGTGAGCAATTTATTCCAGTATATGGTTTTGAAATGCCATGTGGGGGCGTTGTGGTCAATGGTTTGCCCCACGTGCGCGGTGAAGTCGTCTCGCCCAATTTCAGCCGCGCCAAAGCTGGCCAGGTGCGATGTGTTTTGCTGGCAATCAATCACCGCAACGCCGTGCGCCCGGCAAAACGCCACGAGCGCGCACAACGCAATTTTGGATGCGTCTGTTGCGTGCGCAAACATAGACTCGCCAAAGACCATGGCTCCTAAGTTCACACAATACAAACCACCCACCAGCTCGCCATTGACCCACACTTCAACACTGTGCGCGCGCCCAGCCGCATGCAGTTCGCTGTACGCCTGCACCATGCTCGGCAAAATCCACGTACCCGGCTGGCCGTCACGCGGCTTGCTGGCGCAGGCTTCAATCACTTGCTTAAAAGCCGAGTCAAAACTAATTTCACAGCGGGGGTCTTGAAGGAATCGCTGCAGGGTTTTACGCAGCGAGCGGTGCAATACAAAGTTTGCGGTCTGCAGCACCATGCGCGGGTGTGGGCTCCACCACAGCACCGGCTGCCCTTGACTGAACCACGGGAAAATCCCCCGCGAATACGCCGCCACCAGCGTCGGCACGTCAAGCGCGCCCCCAGCGGCAAGCAGCCCAGGCGCAGGGTCGCTTAGCCCCCACGCACGGCTAACCGCCGGAAATGCTTCATGCGGTTCAAGCCATGGCAACTGATGTGGCGATTTTTTCATCTCGGGTTGGGAAACACCCATTATTAGGACGCTATAATCTTAGGCTGTATTCCTCGATAGCTCAGTTGGTAGAGCGCCGGACTGTTAATCCGTAGGTCCCTGGTTCGAGCCCAGGTCGAGGAGCCAATAAATTCGAAGGCCCGCATCACAAGTGCGGGCTTTTTTGTTTCAGGGCTTTGATTCTAGAGATAGCATTGCAGCCATGACACACTTGGCCGCCACCTCGCTTTTGCACTCCCAATACCCCCGCCTCCTCACCATTGCAGGCTCAGACAGCGGCGGAGGCGCGGGCGTTCAGGCGGATCTCAAAACCTTTTCGGCGCTTGGCTGCTTTGGCATGTCGGCCATCACGGCATTGACGGCGCAAAACACCACCGGCGTGCGCGCTATTCACGGCGTACCGCCGGACATGCTGCGCGCGCAGATTGACGCAGTGGTGGAAGACATCGGCGTGGATGCAGTAAAGATTGGCATGTTGCATTCGCCTGAAATTGTGCAAACCGTGTCCGATGCGATTGATCGCCACGCGCCACCGCACGTGGTGCTGGACCCGGTAATGGTCGCCACCAGCGGGGCGGTGTTGATTGACAGCCCCGCGATTGCTGCGCTGGTGCATGAGCTGTTTAGCCGCGCCGTGGTGGTAACGCCAAATCTGGATGAAGCGTCGTTACTCGTTGGTCGAACGCTGGCAAGCGAGGCTGACATGCAAGCCGCCGCACTTGAGCTGCTGGCCAAAGGGGCGCGTGCAGTGCTGCTCAAAGGTGGGCATTTGGCAGGCGACGTGGTGAGTGATTTGCTGCAAGTGGCAGGTGCTGCACCGCATTGGATGCGCGCCCCGCGCATTGCCACGCCCAACACGCATGGCACGGGCTGCACGTTGTCGTCAGCGATTGCAGCGTATCTGGCGCTGGGCCACACGCTGGTAGGTGCAGTGGAAGCCGCGCGGGCCTATGTGCGCGCCGCCCTTGCTGCAGGGGCAAGCGTAAAAACAGGGCAGGGCAGCGGGCCGCTCAACCACGGCTTTGCCCCGCTGCCGATGCGGCTGCTGCCGTTGATGCTTCCGGTGCCGATCAAATAATTTCAAGCAGCAGCGCGTTGCGCAACTGCCTTGTCGCTGGTCAACTTGGCAGCTAAAAATGTCAGCACCAGCGTAGGAATAGCAGCGCCGTAAGCTGGCGCCAAATTGGCCAGCGCATGGTACGTGACCACTCCGCTGAACCAGATCAACACCGCGCTGTAGTTGACCTGCCGCTCGCTGACCAAGCTGGCCACATCAGCCTTGCCCACCAGTCGCGCCAAAATCACTGCGTAAAGCGGTACAAATACAGAACTGAGCATCAGCAAAAACGGCTCAAGTGCGTGCATGGGCAACACCATCGCCAGGGCGGTGCACACCACTGCCATAGCTACGGCAATGTGTCGAACTGACCAGCTAGAGCTCAAACTGTGCCCAGCCACCGCGCCCGAATACACATCACCGTACGCGTTGTCCATCTCGTCAATCAAAATCAGGCCGAGTGCAATCAAGCCGCCTTGGGCCAGCAACAGCGCCACGACCAAGTCTGTGCTGGGCGTGGTGATCGCAATCAAAACGCCGAGCGAATAGCACCAGATATTGGCCACCGCATAGCCCAGCCACGTTGCGCGAAAGGCGCTGTTGCCGCCAGCCTTGCCGCCAAGGCCGTGCCGCGCAAAGTCGGCCACCAGCGGTAGCCATGAAATCGGCATGGCAATCACCAAATCAAGCGCTTGCATAGTGCTCATGGCGCCCGTGCCGGCTTTGTTCCAGATCGCGTAAAGACCGCTTGAGCCCTGCGCATTGGCTTTGCCTAAAAATTGCCACGTCAGCCACACCAGCGATGCAATCACCAGCGGCAGGCCATACCGGCCAATAAATTTGCGCACCAGCTTGACCATGGAACCATACGACAACAAGATTAAAACCCCGCC
>JANPDQ010000205.1:0-13130 GCA_031431575.1 Polaromonas sp. | reverse complement strand
GCGCTTGCCGCCGTTGACCAAGCGCTGCTAGAGTTGATGCCCAACGACTCATGGGGCTTGCTGGACGCGATGCTACAGCGCCGCAGCTGGGGTGTTGAAACATCGACGGCGCAAATGGAAATCATTGGCCGCAGGCATTATGGGCGCAAGGCTGTGGCAGCAGGCGGTGGCGGTGGCCGAAGCGGCACGCGTGAGCTGCTGGACACACTACTGCTGTGGAACCCGCGTGTGCAGCTGGATGCACAGGGCCAAGCCGTGGTGAATGTGCCGCTGAACGACGCGCTGACGACTTTTAAAATTGTTGCTGTGGCCGATGCAGCCACTGGCTTGTTTGGTACCGGGCAAACAACGATAAAAGCTACGCAAGATCTGCAAATCATCAGCGGCCTGCCGCCCCTGGTGCGTGAAGACGACCAGTTTCGCGCGCAAATCACGTTGCGCAACACGACCAAAGTGGCGATGAAAGTGGAAGTTGCACCCCGCGCCACGCTGCTTGACCTCAAACCGCAGACCATCGACATTCCCGCAGGCGAAGCGCGCGAAGTCGCGTGGATGGTGACCGCGCCCGCGCAACTTGCATTCACTCGGCAGGAAGCGATTTTGTGGGAGATTGAAGCTAAAGACACGGTGAGCGGCGCACGCGATGGGCTGAAGGCCAGACAGCGCATCATCCCCGCCGTGCCGTTAACCGTGCAGCAAGCCACGCTGGTTCAGGTCGATGGCTCGTTCAATCTGGACGTGAACCAGCCTGCGGATGCATTGCCGGGCCGAGGTGGGTTGAAGATGTCACTGCAACCCAGGTTAGCCGAAGGCATGGACGGTGTGCGTGACTGGTTTGCGCTCTACCCCTTCATTTGTCTGGAGCAAAAAACCAGCAAATCGGTGGGCCTGCGCAATGGCGCCATGTGGCAATCGGTGGTCGGTCAAATCCCCGGCTACCTCGACAGCGATGGCCTCGCCAATTACTTTCCGCCGCGCGATGGCGAGGCCGCGCGCGGTAGCGACGCGCTTACCGCGTACCTGCTGGCAGCAACGCATGAAGCGGCCAGCATCAACTCGGCGTTTGCATTGCCTGACGACGTGCGGGCGCCGATGGAGCGCGGTTTGATTGCGTTTGTTGAGGGCAAAATTCAGCGCGAATTTTGGTCGCCTCGCAAAGACCTGGATGTACGTAAATTAGGTGCGCTGGAAGCGTTGTCGCGTTACGGCAAAGCGCAGGGCCGCATGATGGGCAGCATCACGATTGCGCCCAACCAGTGGCCGACCAGCGCGGTGATTGACTGGCTGAGTATTTTGAAGCGCGTGAACGATGTACCCAAGCGCGATGAACGCATCGCCGAGGCAAACCAGATTTTGAAATCGCGCTTGTCGTATCAAGGCACCAAAGTCATTTTCAGCACCGAAAAAGACGATTACTGGTGGTGGCTGATGGTCAATGGTGATGTCAACACTGCCAGATTGATGCTCGCCGTGATGGACGACCCCGCATGGAAGGACGACATGGGCCGCCTAGCCAACGGCTTTATCTCGCGCCAGCAAAAAGGCGCGTGGCACACCACTACGGCCAACCTGTGGGGCGGTTTGGCGCTCGACAAGTTCTCAGCCAAGTTTGAAGCCACGCCCGTCGCGGGTGTAACGAAAGCCACGCTGGCAGCAGCATTTGCAACTGTTGATTGGGCAAAAGTAGACCGTATAAAAACCACTGACACGGGCGGCGCACCCAATCAGACCACGATGTTCGGCGCACCGGCGTCGCCCGGCAACCTGACCAACAACAGCATGTTTTTACTGTGGACTAAATCAGGTGCATCTGGAAAAGAAACGCTCAGCATCACCCACACAGGCGCAGGTAAACCATGGCTGACGCTGCAGTCGCTGGCGGCGGTACAGCTCAAAGAGCCGTTCAACGCCGGCTACCAGATCAAAAAAACCATCACACCGATTGAGCAAGCCAATAAATCGTTGCCATTGGGCATTTACAGCCGAGGCGACGTGTTGCGCATCACGCTGGAAGTCAACGCCTCAAGCGACATGACGTGGGTGGCGATCACCGACCCCATCCCAGGCGGTGCAACGATTTTAGGCAGTGGCCTGGGCCGCGACTCTGAAATTGCCACCAAGGGCGAGAAAAAGTCAGGCTCAGGCTACCCCGCCTTTGAAGAGCGCAGCTTCGAAGCCTTTCGCAGCTATTACGAGTTTTTGCCCAAAGGCGTGGTGAAGATGGAATACACCGTGCGCCTGAACAACGTCGGCAACTTTGCGCTGCCGCCCAGCCGGGTAGAAGCGATGTACGCGCCCGAGATGTTTGGGGAAGCGCCGAATGCACGGGTGAAGGTAGAGGCGGTGAAGTGAATCAGCACCCGCGTTCCAACCTCTTGCGCCCATTAGCGCATCATTAAATTTGACAATAAGTCATTGATTTTAAACAAAGTTCAATGTAATATTGTTTTTCGACAATTAACATTGAACAACACCATGCCGGACTTTCTGGAACTCACTGAAAACCAGTCGCGCCAATACATTGACGCGCAGGCGCTGGTGCGCGCGCAGGGTGAGGCGCTGGACGATGCGGCGCAGGTGCGCGGCTCAATGATCTGGCGCGAACTGCGTGGCGTGCGCTACCTTATTCGCACCAGTGCCGCGAGTGCGCAAAAAACCATTGGCCCCAACAGCCCGGACACGCAGGCTATTTACGAGCGTTTCATGGAACGCAAACAGGCCGCCATTGTGCGTGTGAAGTCGCTTGCTGAGCGGCTTGATGAACAGCGCAAACTGAATCGCCTTTATGGTGTGGGCCGTGCACCGAATGTGATCATCAAGGTGCTCAACGCGCTGCAAAAAGCCGGCATAGCTGGCCAATTTTTAACCGTCGGTACCAACGCTATATATGCCTATGAGAGCGCCTGCGGCTTGCGCGTCGGCAATGCAGCGATGGCCACGCGCGACATGGACTTGTTGTTTGACACCCGCCAGCGCACGGCATTTGTCAGCACGCTGCGCCGCCTCGACAGCTCCCTGCTGGCGGTGCTGCGCAAGGCCGACCCGAGCTTTCGGGTGTTGCGTGACCAGCTGCAGACAGCCGTCAATGACGACGGCTACGAGGTCGACATCATCCGCCGCACGGCAAAAGACGGCGACCCGCATCCGCTGCGCATGAGCCCCAGCGAAGACGACCTGTGGGCGGTGCAGGTCAGCAGCGGCGAAAAAATGGTGGCTGGTCGCAAGTTCCAGCAGCTGGTCGTGGCCGCGTCTGGCCAGATGGCCATGATGCAGACCCTGCATCCGCTGGATTTCATCCGCATCAAGACGCAATTAGCATCGAGCCCGCTGCGTGACCCCCTCAAACGCCCAAAAGACAAGCTACAGGCCGAGGTGGTGCAGGGCTTGTGGGACGACTACTTGCAGCATCGCGAGGCCGCCTGACATGCGCCATCGCAAGGCTATTGTTCAGCTTTCAATAGCTATATTTTTAGTAGCTGCTTGCGTCCGTATTAGTTGGGCTACAGAGTCTTTTGATGCAATAAAGCGAGGTTTCAAGCCATCAGACACTTTGATATTGGCTACCAACGGTGAAGTCATCCAGCGCCTGCGCACCGACAACACGGTGCGGCGCGGCCAGTGGGTGGCCCTTAGTGATGTGTCCCCTGCCCTGCGCACGGCGCTGGTGCTTTCTGAAGACAAGCGTTTTTACGAGCACAGCGGCGTGGACTGGCGAGCAGTTTCAAGTGCCGCTTGGGCTAATTTGTGGAACACCAAAACGCGGGGAGCATCGACCATCAGCATGCAGCTGGCCGGATTGCTGGACGAAGATTTACGCGCAGGCAGCGGCGGCCGAAGCGTGGGTCAAAAAATCGGCCAGTCGCTGTCAACCCAGGTATTGGAGGCACGCTGGCGCAAAGACCAGATTCTGGAAGCGTATTTAAACCTCGTGCCTTTTCGGGGGGAGCTGGTGGGCATTGATGCGCTCAGCCGCACGCTGTTTGGCAAAGCCGCGCATGGGCTGGACGAGCGCGAGGCGGCGGTGGCAGCGGCGCTGGTGCGGGGGCCGAATGCGAAGGTGGCGCAGGTGTCAACGCGGGCTTGCGGTGTGCTCAAGCTCATGCAAGCCAGAACAGATTGCGACAGCCTAGACTTGTTCACCACGGGCGTTTTGCAGCGCAAAGCGTTTGATGCGAGCGAGGGCGTTGCGCCGCATTTGGCGCGGCGGCTGGTGGCCATGCATGCGCCCTCACCCCAGCCCTCTCCCGCGAGCGGTAGAGGGAGCAAGAATGCAGCACCCGCATTACTCCCTCTCCCTTTGCGGGGAGGTAATGGCGGCGGGGGTGAGGGTGCTGCGAATTCAATCCAATCCACCGTACGCGCGCCGCTCCAGCGCTTTGCAGTGCAAACCCTGCAGCAGCACCTGCGTGAATTGCGGGGCCGCCATGTTGAAGACGGCGCGGTGGTCGTACTTGACAACGCCACCGGCCAGATGCTGGCCTGGGTCGGCTCGTCCAATGAATTGAGCAAGGCCGCCGACGTTGATGGCGTTACCGCGTTGCGCCAGCCGGGCTCAACCCTCAAGCCGTTTTTGTATGCGCAGGCGATTGCTGAAAAGCGCATCACTGCCGCGTCGCTGCTCGAAGACTCGCCAACGCAAATACCGACTGTCAGCGGCCTGTACATTCCGCAAAACTATGACCGCCAGTTCAAAGGCTTCATCTCGGCGCGCACAGCGCTGGGGGCGTCGCTCAATGTGCCAGCAGTTCGTACGCTGGTCATGGTGTCGCCCGACGAGTTTGCCCGCCAGCTAAGAAGCGCTGGCTTGCCTTTGAAAGAAAACGGCGACTATTACGGCTACAGCCTGGCGCTGGGTAGCCCGGAAGTCTCACTGCTGAACTTGACAAATGCTTATCGGACGCTGGCCAATGGTGGCTTGTTTGGCAAAGTTAAATTCGCTGCACCCTCACCCCTGCCCTCTTCCGTGAACGGGAGAGGGAGTAATGCGGGTACTTCAAGCTCCCTCTCCCCAGCAGGGCAGAAGTCTGGGGTGAGGGTCTCATTCCCCGCCATCGACCCCCGCGCCGCCTTCATCGTTACCGACATCCTGGCCGACCCGATGGCACGCGCCCGCACTTTTGGCACTGACAGCGTGCTGGCCACGCGCTTTTGGACCGCGGTTAAAACTGGCACCAGCAAAGACATGCGCGACAACTGGGCAGTGGGCTACTCACAGCGCTACACAGTGGGCGTGTGGGTGGGCAACGCCAGCGGCGCGCCCATGTGGGACATCAGTGGCACCAGCGGGGCAGCTCCTGTTTGGGCGGCAGTGATGAACCACTTGCACCGCACCGAGCCAAGCCGCGCGCCCAAGCCGCCGCCGGGACTGGTGAATGCACGCGTTGACTTCGCTGGAACAGAAGCTGCCCGAGACGAATGGTTTATTGCAGGTACCGAGCAAGCCCAGTTTGCTATTAATTCAGAAGCTGCTTGCGCCCGTATTGATTGCGCTAGAGGCCTAAAAGGCTTAAAAAATGCCAATTCTGAGCGTTTAAATGCTGACACGGTTGCAAAAATCACTTCCCCCGCCAACGGCGTCGTCATCGCACTTGACCCCGACATTCCACCGAATCGCCAACGTTTGACTTTCACGGCAACGGGCAACAACATAGCCTGGCGTATGGACGGCAAAGCTTTGGCGCGCGGGGCACAGGTGCAGTGGCTGCCCTGGCCCGGCAAGCATGTGGTGCAGCTCACCGACGCTACAGGAGAAGTGCTCGATGAAATCAAGCTCGAAGTGCGCGGCGCAGGACTAAAAGCCCCGCCAGCGCCAGCCGCATCAAAATAATTTCAACTGCCGTACAGTGAACTTCACGCCACGCGCCGGGCCCTAGAGCTACGATGACTCAATTCCAAGGAACCCTATGACCGTCATCACCAACATTGAAGACCTGCGCGTACTGCACCAAAAGCGCGTGCCGCGCATGTTCTACGACTACGCCGATTCAGGCTCGTGGACCGAAGGCACCTACCGCGCCAACGAGGCAGATTTTCAGTCCATCAAATTCCGCCAGCGCGTGGCAGTGAACATGGAAGGCCGCTCCACCCAAACCCAAATGATTGGCCAAAACGTCGCCATGCCCGTGGCGATAGCGCCCACCGGCATGAGCGGCATGCAGCATGCAGATGGTGAAATATGTGGAGCGCGGGCAGCCAAAAAATTCGGCATACCGTTCACTCTGTCCACCATGAGCATTTGCTCGATTGAAGACGTGGCCGAAGCGACTGACAGGCATCCGTTCTGGTTTCAACTCTACGTGCTAAAAGACCGTGACTTTATCGAGCGCTTGATTGACCGTGCCAAAGCTGCCAACTGCTCGGCTCTCGTCATCACGCTAGATTTGCAAATCCTCGGCCAGCGCCACAAGGATTTGAAGAACGGCCTGTCTGCGCCACCTAAATTGACGCTTCCGAACATCATCAACATGGCAACCAAACCGCGCTGGGGCCTGGGCATGTTGGCAACCAAACGCCATGGCTTTGGCAACATTGTTGGCCACGTCAAAGGCGTAGACGACATGAGCTCCCTCAGCGACTGGACCGCCAAGCAGTTTGACCCCGCGCTCAATTGGGGCGATGTGGAATGGATCAAAAAGCGCTGGGGCGGCAAGATTATTCTGAAGGGCATTCAAGACGAGGAAGATGCGCGCCTGGGCGTGGACAGCGGCGCAGATGCGTTGATCGTGTCTAACCACGGGGGCAGGCAGCTCGACGGGGCAGAGTCGTCCATACGTGCACTCCCACGCATCGTGGCGGCTGTAGGCAAAGATATTGAAGTCCACATGGACGGCGGTATACGCAGCGGGCAAGACGTCATCAAAGCCATCGCGCTGGGTGCAAAAGGTGTCTATATTGGCCGCGCCTGGCTGTACGCCCTAGGCGCAATGGGCGAAGCGGGCGTGACCAAAGCGCTGGAGATCATCCACAAAGAACTTGACCTGACGATGGCGTTTTGCGGCAAGATCGACATCAATACCGTGGACGAAGGCATTTTGTTGGCGGGTTCTTACCCAAAGGTTTAAAGCTGGTGCGCGGTCGTTGCTCGCACATCCAAAAACAAAACAACAGCGAAGCTTTGCAATCACAAAGCTCCACAAACATGTTTGACTACAGCGGGGTCGTGCTGCGCCACAGCGGGCCAACACAGGCAGTGGGCTCGAAGTAAAACTCTTTGCTCAGCCCAGCAATGATGACGCTGAACCAGCAGTGTTTCAGAAAGTGGGTCCGCATTGAAGGTCCTTTTCTTTTTCAAACGCGCTGTAAAGTGCGGTTGTGCGCAGGTTGGCGCGTTTGAGCCACACAATAGTTTGGAGAACCCCACCTAAGTCGGGAATCCACTCAACGCACACCCTACTTTGGTCGGGTCTTATGACGATTTGGGCAGTTTTGTGGCGGTACCATCCGACGTTCGCACCACCTGCTTTAAACCTCACGTTAACCCTATGCTCCAACCCTTGATCATTTTGGACGACCACCCGCTGGTAGCAAGTGGTATCGCGAAGTACATTGAGGTCATCAAGCCAGACTTACCCGTGCTGATTGCAAGCAGCATCGCGGAACTTCGCCGACTCATTGAGGAATACGGCGCCCCGAAATTGGTAGTGGCCGATGTTTGGCTTGACGCCAGCAGCATGCTGGAGGACCTCGCAAATTTTCTGATCCAGTGTCCAAAGACTCCGTGGCTGGCGATGAGTGGCGATGACGACCCTTCGATTCCTGCGCGGGTGCAAGCAGCCGGAGCAAAAGGATTTATTCACAAGCGTGCGCCGCCAGAAATTCTTGGCTTGGCAATTCAGGCTTTACTGCGCGACGAGCAATGGTTTGAACCACCCGGGCATTGCACGTCGCCCCCTCGGGCATCCCGCGATTGGCTGGTAACGCCGGCAGAGCTGGGCCTGACCCCACGGCAAGGCGCAATACTCGAGTTGCTTTTGCGTGGCTTGCCCAACAAGCGTATTGCGATCATGCTGGACGTTGCGGAAAGCACCGTGAAAGAACACGTCACGAAAATTCTGCAAAAACTCGGCGTTCACACGCGGGTTGAAGCTATTACGAAATTGCGTGGCCAGCGCCTGATGGCTGATTCGAGCGGCGCCAACATCGACAAAGCACCACAGCACCACAGCATTAGTTGATGGACAGCGCCAGCCCCTCGCCAACGACCAGCGCATCTGCTGCGGTAACGCTCAGCGACGTCAGCATGGAGGGCCGCGTACGGCTGCTTGAACTGGCCTATTCCCGCTTCAGATTTGGGCTTTTTGCGATGCCGTTGGTGGCGGGCATGTTTGCCTGGTACTACCGGCAAAGCAGCGGCGACTCCCGTGTGCTGATCTGGACGCTTTGCTACATCGGTGCGGCGTTGCTGGCGTTGCTGCAGTACAAAATCTACCAGCGCGATTTGCTTCGCTTGTCCGCAGAGCGCATGTTCAACACCTGGCTGCCGCGTATTGAGGCCACAGCGCTGGCACATGGATTTGGTCTCGCTATTGTTTTGCCGCTGGTAGCGCAAACGGCATCCATTGAATTTAAATATCTCTACCTGGTCACGCTGACGGCCATCATGGCCAGCAACGGAATCGACCAAGCACCAATGGTGAGCGTTTTTCACCGGTTTCTCATTGGCGGCTGGCATATGACGGTGTTGATGATCCCGTGGTCGTTTCCCGACCACTGGCAGTTCCTTTTGCCTTTGACGGCTATCTTTGGTGCGATGAAATACTGGAACTCTTCCGAGTCCGATAATTTTTTTACTCGCCTGGTCTGGCATGAAGAAGAGAGCAAGCGTTTGGTCACTGTGTACAAGCAAGCCAACGAGGACGCGGCGCGGGCCTTGAATGAAAAAAATCTTTTTCTGGCCACCGCAAGCCACGACCTGCGCCAGCCAGTGCATGCCATGTCGATGCTGGTAGAAGCCATAGGCCTTCGCAACCACGACACCGCCATAAAGCCGCTGCTGGGTGATCTGAAAAGCAGTATGAATGCAATGAACCAAATGTTCAATTCGCTGCTCGATTTGTCAAAGCTCGAAGCGGGCCTGTTGCCGCTCCATGCCGACACACTTTCTTTGCACGCCTATCTTCGGGAAGTTGTCGAGCTGTTTCGAGAGCAGGCCGCCTGCAACGGCCTGGAGCTGCGGCTTCGGCTGCCAAAGCACCATGCTTTTGTATTTGCTGACCCCACGTTGCTGCGGCAGACCCTGGTCAACCTGACCCACAACGCCCTGCGCTACACCCAAAGTGGCGGCGTACTCATTGGCCTGCGCAAGCGCGGCAACGCATGGTTAGTTGAGGTGTGGGACACCGGTATTGGAATCGCCACACAAGATGAAGCGCAAGTGTTTAGCGCCTACTACCGCAGCGAGCTTGCGTGGCGCCTGGACAGCGCCGGTCACGGCCTGGGCCTTGCGGTGGTGGCGCGCTGCGCCAAGCTGATGGATGCCGCCTATGGCGTGTCCTCGCGCATGGGGCAAGGGTCGCGGTTTTGGTTGCAGTTACCCGCAGCGCTTCATGCGCCGACGCAACCAGCAACGTATCTAAGCACCGCAAGCGCACCAGAGTATTTGCAGATTCAACCGCTCGAAGGGAAGTGCCTGGTACTTGACGACGATATTCGGGTCATTGCGGGGTGGCGCGCCATGCTCGATGGTTGGGGCATTGAGGGGCGGTACGCCGCAAATGCAGCACAGGCATTAAGCCACCTTGATGCAGGTTTTGCTCCCGACGCCATTTTTTGCGATCAGCGGCTCCGGTCAGGAGAAAGCGGATTTGAGGTGCTTCAAGCGCTGCTGCTTCGCTGCCCGCTGGCCAGCGGCGCAATGGTCAGCGGTGAATTCAACTCGTCAGAGCTGACACAAGCCGAAAATGATGGCTACATGGTGCTGCGCAAGCCGCTAGACCTGAACGAGTTGCGTGGGATCCTGGAGACCTGGCTGCCCAAACGCTTAGCAGTCCCGCATCACTAACGGCGCATCGGCGAAGCCGCTCGATGTTGCTCTTTTGCCCTGTACCTGCCAGAGCCAGTTTTGCGAAACGCGCCAACGCGATATTGGATGCACCGGGCCGCATTTACCAGGTGCAATTGGCAAAAAACTGGCCCTGTTGATTCGGTTTGACAGCGGTTGCGACGTCACCGCTGCCGACATACAGATGTTCCTGCTGGCGATTTAACTTTTAATGAAGTCCAGCAGGTCTTTGGTCAGAGTGTCTTTGTGCGTTGCGAACAAACCATGCGGTGCTCCTTCGTACTCGATCAGCGTTGACTGTGCAATACCCTTTGCTGCCGCCCTGCCTGACGCGTCAATCGGCACTGTTTTGTCATCTGTGCCGTGAATGACCAGTGTTGGCACCTTAAAGTGCGCCAGATCACCTCGGAAATCCGTGGTGGCAAAGGCTCCAGCACACGCTAGCGTAGCCTTCAGGCTGGCCTGCATGGCCACGCTGCGCGACGCCTCCATCAATGCGTCGCTTACCGGGTGAGAAATAAGGCTGACGCCATAAAAGTCCTTGAAAAATCCAGCAAAAAATTTAGCCCGGTCCTCTTTCATGGCAGCGGTCATCTCCTCAAACTTCGACTGCTCGGTCCCGTCCGGGTTGGTATCGGTTTTCAGCATGAAGGGAACTACTGACGAGACAAGCACCGCCTTGGACACCGACTTTGCGCTGTGGCGCGACATGTACCGCGCCACCTCGCCACCACCCATTGAAAACCCCACCAGCACTGCGTCTTGTGCGCCGGTTTGCGCAATCACTGCGGCCAGGTCGTCGGCAAGCGTGTCGTAGTCATAACCAGTCCAGGGCTGCGACGAGCGGCCAAAGCCGCGCCGGTCGTAGCTTATCGCGCGGCAGCCCGCATCTGCGATCGCCATGGCCTGGTCGTCCCAGCTGTCAGCTGAAAGCGGCCAGCCGTGCAGCAAAATCACCGGGCGGCCCGTACCCCAATCCTTGTAATAAAGTTTGGTCTTGTCAAGAGTGGTCACGTAATTCATATGCAAGTTTTCTGGTTGGTTGGAGCAGTCCAATTTCAATGCCCGCGTGGGTTTGTGTCTGTCAGTACAACCCAAGCAAACCCGTCAGCCCCTGCCTACAGTGCCAGCAAAGCCACCGTGTGGTTGCCCGGGGCTGACCTGCAGCGCTATGCTTGCAACGCTGTTTAGCAAACGAGCCATGAACCCATACCTTCGCCGCATTGCCCACCTGGACATGGACGCTTTTTTCGCGTCGATTGAGCTGCTGCGCTACCCACAGCTAAAGGGTTTGCCCGTGGTGATAGGTGGCGGGCGGCGTAGCGTCGACGATGCGCTGCTGGCCGCACAACCGGAGCGGGCTTCGCGCTTTATTCCAGTGGCTGAATTCCCGCTGCTCAAAGACTACGTGGGGCGCGGCGTGATTACCACTGCAACGTATGCGGCGCGGCAGTTTGGGGTGGGCTCCGCCATGGGCATGATGAAGGCGGCCAAGCTGTGCCCGCAGGCAATTGTGTTGCCGGTTGATTTTGATGAAGTGCGCAAGTACTCGCGCCTCTTTAAAAATACCATTCTTGAAATCGCGCCGCTCATGGAAGACCGGGGCGTGGACGAGGTCTACATCGACTTCACCGACGTGCCCGGTGGCCAGCGTGAAGGTGGGCGGGTGCTGGCGCGGCTGATTCAAAAAGCGGTGTTTACGGCCACTGGGCTGACGTGTTCGGTTGGCGTGGCGCCCAACAAACTGCTGGCCAAAATGGCGAGTGAATTCAACAAGCCGAACGGCATTTCCATCGTGCATGAGGCTGATGTGCAAAGCAAAATCTGGCCCCTGAAGTGCCGCAAAATCAACGGCATTGGCCCAAAGGCTGATGAAAAATTGGCCGCGCTGGGCATACAAACCATAGGCGAGTTGGCCGCCCAAGACGCCGGATTTTTAATCGCCAAATTTGGCAAAGCCACTGGCGCGTGGATGCACGAGGTTGCCTGGGGCCGCGACGACCGGCCAGTGGTCACCAGCAGCGAGCCGGTTAGCATGAGTCGAGAAACCACGTTTGACCGTGACCTGCACGCGGTGCGTGACAAAGCCGCCCTTGGCGCCATCTTTACTGAGCTGTGCCAAAAACTGTCAGCAGACTTGCAGCGCAAAGGCTACGTGGCAAAAACCATCGGCATCAAGGTGCGTTACGACGACTTCAAAATCGCCACCCGTGACCAGACGCTTGAGCATTACACCTTTGACGCAAAAACCATTCGGCACGCAGCCGGGCTGTGCTTAAAGAGAATGCCGCTCAGCAAAAAACTGCGGCTGCTGGGGGTGCGGGCTGCTTCACTTGAAAACACTGATTTTATTGAGAATTTCAAGACAAATCAGCATGTAGCCCAATCAAAACAGGCGCAGAAAGCTCCTGAAATAATAGCAACTGATCAGCTGTTTTAATTTGCCATCACCTCAGCGTGGCGAGGTACGCAATCACGTCACCCCGCTCTTGCTCGTTTTCAACTGCAAAGCCCATCCGCTGGCCCGCTACCAGATCTTCTGGTTCACCCAGCCAGACAAAAAGCGTTTGTGGCGTCCAGCGCAAGCGCGACGAAGCCAGCTCGGTTGAATATTTGTAGCCCGCGAGGCTGCCCACCCTGCGCCCCATGACTCCACGGTGGGCCGGGCCTGTTTTATTCACGTCCACACTGTGGCAGGCGGTGCAATGCTGCTGGTAAAGCGCAGCGCCACGTTGCACATCACCCGGCGGCGGGTTGACCCATTGCCTGGCCGTGTTGGGCGCTGGCTGGTCGGTAGCCAACAGCACACCAACTCCGCCAACGGCGATGGCGCTGACTATGAAAATTTGTACAGTAAAGCGCATAAGGTAAATACGTGGCAAATTTAACAACTGGATTCAGTTTGCCAGCAAATAGTCACACAAAGACGAAGAAATTTGAATCCAGACGGTAGATGTTGCCGTATGTAAGCAATACGCTGCAAGTGTTGCTGTGGGTGAAAGTCGCTCAAAGCAAGCCGCCTAAAGCCACTTACCTGCACAATTTAAAAATTAAAAAGTTCCATGAAACCAAACCCAATTTCCACCGCCATTGTCGCCTCAGCAACAGCGCTTGCCGGGTTTTGTACCAC
>JANPDQ010000204.1:0-2413 GCA_031431575.1 Polaromonas sp. | reverse complement strand
AAATCAGAGAAAGCCCCTTTTGACTCTTCTCTGCGGCCCTCTGCGTACTCTGCGCCTCTGCGGTGAAGGTATTCATCTTCGAAAGCATCAGTAATTCACTTTCTTCTCAATAAACCGGAATTGCAGCACCGTCAGCGCAATCACAATCACCATCAGCACCACCGACTGCGCTGCCGAGCCGCCGATGTCCATCGCCTTGAAGCCGTCAAAGTAGACTTTGTAAACCAAAATGGCAGTGTCTTTGCCCGGCCCGCCCTGCGTCGCGGCGTCCACAATGCCGAAGGTGTCAAAAAAGGCATAAATCACGTTGATGACCAGCAAGAAAAACGTCGTCGGCGTCAGCAGCGGGAAAACAATCGTCCAGAAGCGCCGGGCGGGCGATGCGCCGTCGATCGCTGCGGCTTCCAAAAGCGATTTGGGGATGGACTGCAGCCCCGCCAGAAAAAACAAAAAGTTATATGAAATCTGCTTCCAAACCGCAGCCACCACGATCAGCGTCATGGCGTGGTTGGAATTGAGCAGGTGATTCCACTCGATACCCACTTTTTGCAGCGCAAAAGAAATGACACCCATCGGCGATGAAAACATAAAGACCCACAGCACGCCAGCAACCACTGGCGCCACCGCGTAAGGCCAAATCAACAGCGTTTTGTACGTGCCCGCGCCGCGAATCACGCCGTTGGCCATCACCGCGAGCAGCAGGGCAATCGCTAATCCAAAACCAGCTACGAGTACTGAGAAAATCGCCGTGACCTTGAACGAGTTCAGGTAACTGCTGTCCGCCCACAACCGTGAAAAGTTGAGCATGCCGACAAATTCGCTTGACGTGCCAAAAGCGTCTTCAGTCAGAACGCTTTGGTACACCGCCTGGCTGGCGGGCCAGAAAAAGAAAACCAGCACGATCAACATCTGTGGCGCAACCAGCACCCACGGCAGCCAGGCTGATTTAAAGAGGACTCGTTTTTCCAATTCGATGCTTCTTTTTATAAAACAATCTGCTATTAATTAAGTAGCTGCTTGCGCCCATATTTATTGGGCTATAGCCCTGTTTAACACCTAAACATGGTCTTTTGAGACCATTTTTAGGCGTTTTTCGCATCACTTGCCTTTGTTGGCAGTCTGAAAGCGCTCCAGCTGCTCGTTGCCGCGTTTTACGGCGGTGTCCAGCGCTTCTTGGGCAGACTTCTTGCCGGCCCAAACTTGTTCCAGCTCTTCATCGTTGATCGCGCGAATCTGCACAAAGTTGCCCAAACGAATGCCGCGCGACTTGTCGGTGGTTTTGCGGATCATCTGCGTTACCGACACATCGGTGCCTGGGTTTTCTTTGTAGAAGTTGGACTTGTCGGTCATCTCGTACGACGCCTTGGTCAAAGGCAAGTAGCCGGTGCGCTGGTGGCTCTTTGCGGCTTCAGCGGGCTGCGACAAAAATGCGTAGAACTGGCCTACGCCTTTGTAGTCACCAGCTGGCTTGCCCGACATGGCCCACAAACTTGCGCCGCCAATCACGGTGTTTTGCGGCGAGCCCGGCACGTCCGGGTAGTACGGCAGGGCGCCAATACCCGCGCCAAACTTGGCGTTGCGTTTAATGTTGCCGTACAACGCTGATGAGCCGGTCATCATTGCGCATTCACCCGACACGAAAGTGGCGTCTGCCAAATTGCCACGGCCTTTGTATGCAAACAGGCCCGTCTTGGCCATATTGGCAAGGTTTTCTACGTGGCGCACGTGCAGCGGGGTGTTAAAGGCCAAACGTGTGTCCAGGCCCTTCATGCCGTTGCTTTTGGTGGCAAATTCAACGTTGTGCCAAGCTGAAAAGCTCTCCAGCTGGGTCCAGCTCTGCCAGCTGGTGGTGAACGGGCATTTGTGGCCGTTGCTTTTGAGCTTGGCGGCAGCGAGCGCCACTTCAGGCCACGTGGTGGGGATTTTGTCCACGCCGGCGGCTTTCAAGGCGTCTTTGTTGTAGTGAAAAACCGTGGTGGAGCTGTTGAACGGAAAGCTCAGCATATCGCCGCTGGGGGCGGTGTAGTAGCCTGCAACTGCTGGCACGTAGGCGCTGGCGTCAAACTTGATACCTGCTCGTTTCATGACTTCAGTAACCGGCACGATGGCTTGTTTGCTGGCCATCATGGTGGCAGTGCCAACTTCAAACACCTGCAAAATATGTGGGGCGTTGCCTGCGCGAAAGGCGGCAATCGCGGCGGTCATGGACTCGTCGTAGCTGCCTTTGAAGGTTGGCACCACTTTGTAGTCCTTCTGGCTGGCGTTAAAGTCTTTGGCTTGGTCATTGACCCATTCGCCCAAAGCGCCACCCATCGAGTGCCACCACTGGATTTCAGTTTGGGCCTGGCTGGCCAAAGGAAGGCAGGCTGCCAAAGCGGCCAATGCGGATGCGGCGATACGGTGTTTCATAAAG
>JANPDQ010000203.1:0-2286 GCA_031431575.1 Polaromonas sp. | reverse complement strand
TACGTGGCCAACCCGAAAGGTCGCCGCATTGAGGCGCGCTTTCCTGATCCACTGATGAACCCGTACCTCGGTTTTGCGGCGCTGATGATGGCCGGCCTGGACGGCGTAGAAAACAAAATCCACCCGGGCGAAGCCGCCACGAAGGATTTGTACCATTTGCCGCCAGAAGAAGATGCAAAAATCCCAACCGTGTGCCACAGCCTGGACCAGGCTCTCGATTGCCTGGACGTGGGCCGCGGCTTCTTGACCAAAGGTGGCGTGTTCACCGACTCGATGATCGATGCCTACATTGAACTGAAAATGGGTGAAGTCACGCGCTTGCGCATGGCCACGCACCCGATTGAGTTTGACATGTACTACTCGCTGTAAAGTGGCTTGTAAATAAATCTGTAAGCAAGGTTGGTATTTGTTACCAAGCTGCTTTTGTGGCTAAAAAAGGACGGCAAACGCCGTCCTTTTTTCATGGAAACTACAGATAGTGTGCCAATAGTGAAGTAAACCTGTCGAATTTTGACCGCAAGACTTTGAAGTTACATGCGTTTGCAGGATACTGTTAGACCGTTCTGCCACTTCTGGCGTTTGGAGTTGCCCATGAAGACTTATGTTTTATCTGCTGCTGTATTTGCCGTTGCCGCTCTTGCTTGCGGTTCCAGCAGCAGTGCGCTCGCACAAATTTTCCGTTGCAACAGCTCCGATGGTGTCGAGTACATCAACAACTCCAAAGACGCGCAGGTCAGGGGCTGCAAAACCATGCAGGGCGGAAACGTCACTGTGATTCAAGCCCCCAGCAATATGCCCAGAAGCGGCGTGCAGGTTGCGTCGGTATCGCCAAGCGCAACTTCGTCACCGGCATCCCAGGCGCCACGCAGTGACGGCAGCCCGTCTCAAAAGGCGCGCGACAGCGATTCACGCAGCATTTTGGAGTCAGAACTAAAAAAAGCTGAAGCCAAACTTGCCGAGCAGCAAAAAGAGTACAACAACGGCGAGCCTGAGAAGCAGGGCATTGAAAGCCGCAACTATCAGCGCTACCTCGACCGCGTCGCCGAGATGAAAAGCGGCATTGCCCGATACCAGAGCGACATTTCCAGCCTGAAGCGCGAAATCTCCCGTCTGCCCAGTATCAATTAGCGCAATCGATTGTTACAGCGCCACGGTTCTGCGCCAAAATAGAAAGCTTGAAAAAGCCCTCTATTTTTTTGCGCAAACCAAAGGCGGTGGATGTTGTCCCTGCTGAAGCGTCACGCTTTGTAGCGCTTGACTTGCTGGCCACCATGGTTGCGGTTGTGCGCACCACTGGAAATGTGGTGTTTGCCAACGCCGCCCTTGAGCACGCGCTGGGCATATCGCGCCGCACCATTGAGGGCTCTCTGCTGCCTGACAGTTTCACCGAGCCACACATTTTGCAGAACGCACTCGCTGGTGCTGACAGTAACGAATTCGCCACGCTGCGCTACGACGCTTGGCTCAAGCGCCTGAACAACGAGCCAATGCTGGTGCATGTTGTAGTGGCGCAAACCGACACGCCGGGCGAAGCGATTGTCGAGCTGCTGCCGCTGGAGCAGCAAGCCAAGCAAGACCGCGAAGAGCGCTTGATGGAGCAGGCTCAGGCCAACAAAGAGTTGATTCGCAACCTCGCGCATGAGATTAAAAACCCGCTGGGCGGAATCCGGGGCGCGGCGCAGCTGCTACAAATGGACATCGACAAGTCACTGACCGAATACACCCAGGTCATCATCCATGAGGCAGACCGGCTGCAGTCTTTGGTAGACCGCCTGCTGGCACCGCACCGCCGCCCGCACCTCGTTGGTGACGTCAATATTCATGAAGTGTGCGAGCGCGTTCGGTCACTCATATTGGCGGAATTCCCGAAGGGCCTGCGTTTTAGCCGCGATTACGACATCTCGATTCCCGACTTTCGGGGGGACCGCGAGCAGTTGATTCAGGCTGTACTCAACATCGCGCACAACGCCGCACAGGCGCTGGTAGATCGGATCTCTAAGGGCGATGCACACATCACTTTCAAGACGCGAATCGCCCGACAAGTAACCTTTGGCAAGCAGCGCTACCGCTTGGCACTGGAATTGCATGTCATTGACAACGGGCCAGGTGTGCCTGGTGATTTGATTGACCGAATTTTCTACCCACTGGTGTCTGGCCGTGAGGGTGGTTCGGGATTGGGGCTGACGCTGGCACAAACGTTTGTGCAGCAGCACCATGGTTTGATTGAATGCGAAAGCGCACCTGGGCGATGTGACTTCAAGCTGTTGATACCCCTACCGTAGATTG
>JANPDQ010000202.1:0-6595 GCA_031431575.1 Polaromonas sp. | reverse complement strand
CAAGTCTTCGCGCTTCCATTGCGCAGCGATGCGAATGCGGGTTTCACGCATGAAAGCTGGCGCAAAGGCAAAACTGAGGGAGTCTTTGTAAAAACCAGCCAGCACTACCTCGCCACCAGGGGCTTGGCGGGCAACGGCTTTGTCGATGATTTGCGAATCACCGCTGACGTCATAAATTGCGCGGTAATCACGGCGCACGTCGTCCGCCGGATTGATCACAGCGTAGCCTTGCGCACCCGCGTGGCGGCTGGTATTTAGCTCCCACACCGTCGGTGCGGGGTGACCTGCAGCCACGGTTAAACGCGCCAGCAAGCGCCCCATGACACCGTGACCGATGATTAAATCTGGCGGCGCCTGATTGGCCAATGCATGTTGTGCGGTGGCGGCCAGTGCCAACAACACGGCACGGGCACCCAGGCGGTCTTGCACTTCAACGGTGCGCTCTTGTTGCACCACCAAGCGCGATGCGGAGCCACCAAATAGGTTGTGCACGCCTTTAAAGCATTGCGCACCGGGTACAAATACGCGGGTTCCAACCTTGCATGTGCCACCATCTGGGCCGACTCTTGACACGCGGCCTACTGACTCATAACCCGGTACCAGCGGGTAGCCCATGCCGGGGAATGCAGGCATGGTGCCGTCCCACAACAGGCGCTCTGTACCGGTGCTGATTCCGCTGAATTCAATGTCTACTTCGATTTCGCCAGCGCCAGGAGCACGTAAATCCAGACCCCTGAGCTCCAAATGCTTTGGGTTTTGAAATACTACTGCTTGTGCGTGCATGGTGTCAGTTTACGTTTACGTTTGAAAGTGTCAACTACTATTTACAGTATTTTAATAAGTAATTTGGATTTCGCGGGTATTTACTTAGGTTTCTGAGCGACGAGGATGCGGGTTTGCAGCGGCATCGGATTACGAAGCAATTCCACACTGAAAAACCCCGCCTCTAGCAACATGCCGCTGAGCTCGCCGGTGGTTCGCAGTCGGCCTGCACCCATCGCCAGCAAATAAAAATGAAAGTAAGCATCGCCCAGCGGGTTTTGGTTTGGGTTTTGCGCCATAGGCTCAGCCAATAGCAAAGTGCCGCCTGCAGGCAGCGCCGTAAAGATGGCGCGCAAAATTGTTTTGACATGGTCATCGGGGTGATCGTGCGCCACCCGAACCAGCGTGACCAAGTCGGCACCAGTGGGCAAGGCATCGCGCAGAAAGTCGCCGCCGTAGGCCGTGGCTCGGTCGTCAAAGCCTTTGCTGGCAAAACTGGCCTGCGCCAGCTCCGCAACCTGGGGCAGGTCAAACAGTTGCAGTTTGAGTGCCGGAAAACCTACAGCCAAACGACCAACAAACGTGCCCTGACCACCGCCAACGTCAAGTGAGCAAGTGTGCTGGCTGAAGTCATACGAGGCCAGCACCTCGTCAACCACAAACGGTTGCGATGCAGACATCAATTGCGAATACCGCGCGACTTTGTCGCCCTGCCAGGTGCGGGTGTGTGGCGCTTTCAAATTCTCCTCAGCATCCACCCCTGAATACGGCCAGTACTCTGCCATTTGCCCGCTGCTTATTTGGTCGCGCAGCAACGCAACCGGGTCTTGCATGTCGTGGTACAGCACGGCGTGGTGTTCAATCATGGCGCGGATGCCCGGGTGGCCAGCCACCGGCGCGCCGAGCGCCCCCAAACCGTAGCGGCCTGCGCCGCGCAGGTTCAGCAACCTGAGCGCGACGGCCGAATTTATCAAGCGCTGCAGGGCGGATGAGGGCACCTGACATTTTTGAGCCAGCTCTTCGAGTGTGCGTGGCGACTCACTAACCAGCTCAAAAATGCGCAGGCGAACGCACGCCAGCAGCACTTGGGAGTAGACAAACCCGGCCATCATGTCAAACACTTGGCTGGCCCGACGGCGAACGATCCACCGGGTCAGTACATTGGACGCGGCCCAGCGCGAAAAGCTGGGGCTGGTCAGCTTGCTGTCCATCCAGCCATCAAACCGATCGCGCCAGGCGGGCCGACTGTGGCTGCCTTCCAGCGGTTTGGCCAAATCAAGCGCCTTCATGGCGTCACCTTCGCGGGCAGCAGAAAAACGCGCATTCAGGCTTCGATCTTTTGCGGTGCCGGCGCGGCGGTGGCCATGCTGACGGGCGCGTGCCTGAACTTGTCGCAGGCCGAACGAGGCACCAGACGCTCAGACTCTTTGCGCACTAAGTCGCGCATCATTTCGCGGCTGCGGCACTCGGGTACGGCGTCGACTGCAGATTGCACCAGTTTTTCAAAATGGGCAATTGCGCCCGCTAAACCCAAGTCAATCGCTGCACTGGGTCGGCCCAGCGCAACGTCTTGGCCCACCGGTTTTCCCAGCAATGCGGGGTCGGCCATCACATCACGAATGTCGTCGGCCACTTGGTAAGCCTCACCCAGCCACTCGCCCAATGCGCGCCACGGCTGGGGGTCAGCCCCGGCAGCTTGCGCGCCACCGGCCGTGGCAGCGACAAACAGTGCGCCGGTTTTAGCGCGCTGGTATGCAGTCAGTGACACCCGTGATTCGGACTCCCAAGCTTGGCCCGCCACAATGCCGTGCGGCATGCCGACACCGGCGGCCACCGTACCAAGCACCGCCGCCATGCGGGCGGGCGACTGGCCACCGGCAAGGCCAAGGGTCTGAAACGCAAGAACAATAAGCGCGTCGCCTGCCAGCACGGCCAGATTTTCACCGTACGCCCAGTGCACTGAGGCGCGGCCACGTCGGGTGGGTGCATCGTCAAAACACGGCAAGTCGTCATGCACCAGTGAGGCGCAGTGCAGCAGTTCAATAGCTACAGCGGCGGCGTCGGCCAACAGCGGATCATCATTGCCGCAGGCGTGGGCTACCGCCAGGCACAGCTGCGGGCGAATACGAGCGCCACCCGGAAACACCGCGTGGCGAACGGCACCCGCGAGTTTGGGCGGACAGCCGGGGGCTTCTCCAATGGCTAGTGCGGCCGCCAGGGATTGTTCAATATGGGTGATGGCTTTCATGCGGTACTCCTGCTTTGCGCTTGTCTTATCGGCGCACTGGTTTATCAGTGGGCCCAATTGGCGTGGTGGTTGGCGGTGGTCGGCTGAATATTGATGTAAATTTGAGTTGTCACAACTAACTGTAAATTAATTCTGACAGTTTAATTTATACGGTTATTCATCCCGCGTCAATAGAAGTAGCACCAGAGCTCACCGAAAAATCGCAAAGCGTTAGCCGCAGGTGAGCCGCACACGGGTCGAAAGCAGCGTTTTAGGGCCATTTAATGATGAAAACAGCACTCTAGCCCAATGAATACAGGCGCGAGCAGCTATTTTATTAATAGCAAATGAGCTTCAATGTACAGCGCAGAGCTGCCGCCCAAGCAGCTAGCCGTTCTTGCGAGACGCCAGATAAATGCCCGGCAAAATCACTGCGGCACCCACTGCGTGGTGCCACTGCACTGGCTCGCCAAGCGCAACCCACGCAAACGCTGCACCGTACAGCGGGGCCAGGTACAGCGTCAGCCCGGCAGTTGCAGCCCCGAGCTTTTTCTGAAGCGTGGAATAGGCCAGATAAGACCCGGCACCAGGAATGACCGCCGCTACCAGTGCCAAAGCGGCCGTGCGCCAATTCCACACAGTTTGGCTCCACGGCAAATTGGCGGCAGATTCAAAAGCGGCCAGAGGCAACAAAACCACCACGCCGCCAATAATAATCAGCACGAGGCGCGCCAACGGGCTGAAGTCGCTGGGCCAGCGCTTGAGCAATATGGAGTAAGCCGCCCAGCTGAGCACGGCAGCCAGAATCCATGCGTCGCCTTTGTTCACACCCAAGTTGGCCAACGCTCCCCATTGCCCGGCAATGATCACGTGCAGCAAACCCACAAAAGCCAGAGTCAAGCCCAGCCACTGCGCAGCTGCCAAGCGCTCGCGCAGCCACACGGTTGACGCCAATGCAATAAATGCTGGCGACATGGCGTACAGCAGCGCAATATTGTTGGCGCTGGTAGAGCGCGCGCCAATGTAAACCCAGGCACCGCAAATCCACATGCCCAACGCACCCAGCACCAAACAATGCGCCGCCTGGCGGCGAAGCAGACCGCGCTTGGCATACAGCTCGGGCCAGGCGAACGCCAGCAAAATCACCCCTGCAAGCGCCCAGCGCAGCAGTGCCAGCATGTGCGGTGCAACCAGGCCAAAAGCCAGTCGCCCCAAGACATAGTTGACGGCCATCATCGCGGGCGCCAATAAAAACAGGGCAATGACCCAACGTGAAGATGAATGCATAAATGGGGACTCGGGACACCAAAAAAGCTACCAACCAGTGCGCTGAAACGCTATTATTATAATAGCTGTTTACGCCCATATTTACTGGACAAAGCACGACTTTATCTACAATTTATTGTGCCACGCTATGCAAAACCGGCGCGGCCTACAATCCAACGGCTGGACTACAGCATCGCCATAAGCAAGACCATAAAGCGCAGCATTGCGCAACAGACACACGCCGGAGACACCGTACATGACGACATTAACAACTGCCCCTCTGAACACCCTTGAAAAGCGCGCAGAGCTGCGCCGCGCCGCGCTTGAGTACCACGAGTTTCCCACTCCCGGCAAGCTGGCAATTTCAGCCACCAAACAGCTCACCAACCAGCGCGACCTGGCGCTGGCTTACTCGCCCGGTGTGGCCGCGCCGTGCGAAGAAATCGTCAAAGACCCGAACAACGCTTACCGTTACACCGCACGCGGTAACCTGGTGGCAGTGGTGACCAACGGCACGGCCGTGCTGGGCCTGGGCGACATTGGGCCATTGGCGTCCAAGCCGGTAATGGAGGGCAAGGCGGTGCTGTTCAAGAAATTCGCCGGCGTGGACGTTTTTGACATCGAAATCGACGAAAAAGACCCGGCCAAACTGGTCGACATCATTGCCTCGCTGGAACCAACCTTTGGGGCCATTAACCTCGAAGACATCAAAGCGCCTGACTGCTTTTACGTTGAGCGCGAACTGCGCAAGCGCATGAAGATTCCGGTCTTTCATGATGACCAGCATGGCACAGCCATTACCGTGGGCGCGGCGATTTTGAATGCCCTCAAAGTAGTCGGCAAAGACCCGGCAAAGGTTAAATTGGTCACGTCTGGTGCCGGGGCCGCCGCGCTGGCATGTTTGAACCTGTTGCTCAAGCTTGGTATTGACCGTAAAAACGTCTTTGTCACCGACCTGGCCGGTGTCGTGTATGAAGGCCGAACCGAACTAATGGATGAAGACAAGATCGGCTTTGCCCAAAAAACCGATGCCCGCACCCTGGGCGAAATCATTGAAGGTGCTGACATCTTTTTGGGCCTGTCGGCGGGCGGCGTGCTTAAACAGGACATGGTCAAAAAAATGGCGCCGCAGCCTATCATTTTTGCACTGGCCAACCCCAACCCCGAAATTAACCCGGACGACGTGAAAGCAGTTCGCGCAGATGCCATCATTGCCACTGGCCGCACCGACTACCCGAACCAGGTCAACAACGTTTTGTGCTTTCCGTACATATTTCGAGGTGCACTGGATGCGGGTGCGTCCACCATCACGCTTGAGATGGAAATTGCCGCCGTACACGCCATAGCCGAGCTGGCCCAGGCCGAGCAAAGCGAAGTGGTGGCAGCAGCGTATGTGGGTGAAAAACTCGCCTTCGGCCCGGAATACCTGATTCCCAAGCCGTTTGACCCGCGCTTGATGATGAAAATTGCGCCAGCGGTTGCCAAAGCAGCATTTGACAGCGGCGTGGCGCTGCGACCAATCGCCGATCTGGAGGCGTACCGCGTCAAGCTGCAAAGCTTTGTGTATGCATCAGGCACCATGATGAAACCGATTTTTGCGGCTGCCAAAAGCGCCAGTAAAAAACGTATTGCCTACGCCGAGGGCGAAGAAGAGCGCGTGCTGCGCGCCTGCCAGATCGTGGTTGACGAGGGCTTGGCCCGCCCCACGCTGATTGGCCGCCCAGCAGTAATTGCCAAGCGCATTGAAAAGTTTGGGCTGCGCCTGAAGGAAGAGCTGGATTACGACGTCGTCAACGTCGAGCAAGACCACCGTTACCACGATTTTTGGCAAACCTACCACCGCATGATGGAGCGCAAAGGCGTCACTGTGCAGGTGGCCAAGATTGAAATGCGCCGCCGTTTGACGTTAATTGCAGGCATGTTGCTGCACAAAGGCGACGTTGATGGCTTAATTTGCGGCACTTGGGGCACTACTGCCTTGCACCTTGACTACCTCGACCAGGTTATTGGCAAACGCGAAGGTGTCCACACCTACGCCTGTATGAACGGGCTGCTGCTTCCCGGCCGCCAGGTATTTTTAGTCGACACCCACGTCAACTACGACCCCACTGCCGAGCAGCTTGCTGAAATTACCACCATGGCGGCGGAGGAAATGATGCGCTTTGGCATCAAACCCAAAGCCGCTCTGTTGTCGCACAGCAACTTTGGCTCATCAAACTTGCCGAGCGCAGTCAAAATGCGCCGCACGCTGGAAATACTGCAACAAACCGCGCCGTGGCTGGAAGTCGACGGCGAGATGCATGGAGATGTTGCACTGGACGAAGACGCACGCGGCACCTT
>JANPDQ010000201.1:0-7307 GCA_031431575.1 Polaromonas sp. | reverse complement strand
CCTGATTGCATTTTTTACATTAAATAAGCCCCTAACGCCCATTAATCAGGCGCAGGCAACTCCTAAATAAATAGCATGAATCCTACTGAATTTTGGGCAATCGTTTTTGTATTGCTCGTCAATGCAGTGCTGCTGGTGTGGCTGCTGCTGCGCCAAGCGCCGGATTCGGGTCGGGTCGAACTACTGCAGGGTATTGCCACCAGCAGCGACAAAACCGAGCGTGAATTGCGTCGTGAAATTTTGGAAAACGGCCGCGCCAACCGGCAAGAGCTGGGCGCTACTTTCGCCACTTTTCAGCAAACGCTGCTGCAGCAAAGCCTGGGGGCCATCACCGCACAGAATGCACAAATAGACGCCTTCGGCCAGCAACTGGCACTGCTACAAAAAACGCTTTCAGACACGCTGACCACGCAGCTGCAATCGGTGAGCGAGTCAAACGCGCGCCGCATGGGTGAGGTGCGTGAAACGCTTGAAAAGCAGCTCGCTCAATTGCAAGCCACCAACACCGCCAAGCTGGACGAAATGCGCAAAACGGTGGATGAAAAGCAGCAAACCACGCTGGAGACACGCTTGGGCGAAAGCTTCAAACCGGTGGCTGACCGTCTTGAGCAAGTCCACAAAGGCCTGGGTGAAATGCAAACCCTTGCGCAAGGCGTGGGCGACTTGAAGCATTTGCTGACCAACGTGAAAACGCGCGGCATTTTTGGCGAGGCACAACTTGCGGCGCTGCTGGAGCAGGTTTTTACCGTAGACCAATACGCCGCGCAGGTCGCCACGCAACCAGGCAGCAAAAACACGGTGGACTTCGCCATCAAGCTGCCGGGCAGGTCTGATTCAGGCGCGCCGCTGTGGCTGCCGATTGATGCGAAGTTTCCAAACGAAGACTACGAGCGCTTGCTCGATGCGCAGCAGCGTGCCGATGTGGCAGGTGCAGACGCGGCGGGCAAGGCACTGGAGATACGCATTCGTCTTGAGGCGAAAAGCATCAGTGAAAAATACATTGCACCGCCGCACACCACCGACTTTGCCATTTTGTTTTTGCCAACCGAGGGCCTGTACGCCGAAGTTCTTCGCCGCCCAGGCTTGATGGAAAGTTTGAGCCGTGACCACCGCATCACGCTTGCGGGCCCGACTACGCTGCTGGCTATGCTCAATTCGCTGCAAATGGGCTTCAGAACGCTGGCGCTTGAAAAACGCTCCAGTGAAGTGTGGCAAGTATTGGGCGCGGTGAAAACCGAATTTGGAAAGTTTGGTGACGTACTGGCCAAAATCAAAACCAATGCTGAAACCATGCTCAACACCGTCAGCAGCGCCGAGCAGCGCAGCCGTGTGATGGGCAAGGCACTGCGCAATGTTGAGGCGCTGCCTGAGCTGGATTCTGCCAAGCTGATTCCGCTGGACAAAGAGCTCGATTGATTCGACCCGGTTTTCATGTCGCCTGAGTTGGCGCGCCTGATCCTCGCGCAAATCTGCTTGCACGCCTGCATGGCTGGCATGCGCCTGGCGGCTCCACTGCTGGCACTGAAGCAAGGCTACAGCCCAGTGGCAATCGGCGTGCTGCTTGCGCTTTTTTCCCTTATGCAGGTTATTTTGGCTTTGCCTGCAGGCCGTTTTGCTGACCGGCACGGGTTGAGGAAACCGGTGATGTTCAGCGTTTGCGCGGCCACCCTTGGAGCTGGGCTGGCCGCCGCAATGCCGGTGTTTGGCGTGCTGTGCGCTGCGGCGCTTTTAACCGGCGGCGCATCGGGCGCAGCCATCATCAGTTTGCAGCGCCATGTGGGCCGCGCGGCCAAGGGTGCGGCCGAGCTGAAGCAGGTGTTCAGCTGGATGGCAATTGGCCCAGCGTTGGCCAACTTTGTAGGCCCGTTTTCAGCGGGCCTGTTGATTGACTATGCCGGGCCTTCTGTCGGGAGCCTGGCGGGCTTTCAAAGTGCATTTTTCGCACTGGCGCTGCTGCCGCTGGTCACTGCTCTACTTATTCGCCGTACCGTGGAGCTACCACCAGTTGTACCAAACGCTGCCGCAGCAGATACCCAGCCCAAAGCTTGGGATTTGCTGCGCCAAGCGCCATTTCGACGGTTGCTGACGTTGAATTGGTGCCTATCAGCCTGCTGGGATGTTCACACTTTTGTGGTGCCAATTTTGGGCCACCAAAAAGGCATCAGTGCTGCCAGCATTGGCGCTATTTTGGGTGCATTTGCCATCGCGGCGACGGGCGTGCGCCTGGTGCTGCCATTTGTGGTGAGCCGACTGGAAGAGTGGCGCGTGCTGGCCTTTGCCATGCTGACCACTGCGCTGTTGTTTGCGTTGTACCCACTGCTGCCTTCGGCGTTTGCTATGGGCGCTTGCTCTGCGCTGTTGGGGGTTGTGTTGGGCTCAGTCAACCCGATGGTCATGAGCCTGCTGCACCAGCTTACGCCAGAGGCCCGCCATGGTGAAGCGCTCGGCCTGCGGTTGATGATGGTCAATGCGTCTAGCGTCGCCGTGCCTCTGCTCTCGGGCTCGGCCGGAGCACTGCTTGGGGTGGCAGGCGTTTTTTGGGTGGTGGGCGCTGTGGTGGCTGCAGGCTCTCGGCTAGCCTGGCGCATCAAGTCTGATCAGAGCTTGTAAAACGCCTTGATGTAGTCCCACGCCGCTTGCGGTTCATCCACATATTCCACCAGCTTGACGTCATCCGGTGAAATTGCGCCTTCTTCAATCAGCACGTCAAAATTAATCAGGCGCTTCCAGTAGTCGGACCCAAACAGCACAATCGGCAGCGCTTTGGCTTTTCCGGTCTGGATGAGCGTGACGACTTCAAACAATTCATCGAGCGTGCCGAAGCCGCCTGGGAAAGCCACCAGCGCTTTTGCGCGCATCATGAAATGCATTTTGCGCAGCGCAAAGTAGTGGAACTTGAAATTGAGCGAAGGCGTGATGTACTTGTTGCCCGATTGTTCGTGCGGCAAAACAATGTTGAGCCCCACGGTGGGCGCACCCACTTCATGCGCGCCGCGGTTGGCCGCTTCCATGATGCCGGGGCCGCCGCCAGTGCAGATAAAAAGTTGATCTTTCAGCGGTAGCTTGGCGCTGTGCTCGGCCACCAGCCGGGCAAACAGCCTCGCTTGGTCGTAGTAGTAGGCGTTGCGCATGTGGCGCTGGGCAAGTTGCAGGGCGTTCTCAGCTTCTTTCAGCGCCGCTGGCTCGTTGCTGGTTTTTGCATTTGCTAAATTCGCTTCGGCGGCAGCCAATGATGCGCTGGCGGTTTCAGGTGCAGGAAAGCGGGCGCTCCCGAAAACGACGACGGTACTTTCGATGCCTTGCTCGCTCTGGCCCAAATCAGGCTTGAGCATTTCAAGCTGAAAGCGAATGCCCCGCGTTTCACGGCGCAGCAAAAACTCAGGATCAGCAAAGGCCAGGCGATACGCGTCTGAGTCCAGTGCCGAGCCGTCGCGCGCATGCGCCTGCAGCTCGGCCCAGGCATTGGCAAGGCGGCTTGCCGATACATCGCTGGTCAGGTCTTGTGTTTGTTCCATGGTGCGTTCCAGGTTCTCAATGAATGGTTTAAAAAGAGGGTCTAAAAAGCTGAAAGGGCTCCAGTGGAGCCCTTTTTGTTGAGTTGCGCTTGGCGCTTTACTTAAACCCGTTTGCGGCAACGCGGCTGGTCAGACGCGTTTTCTATATTCACCAGTACGCGTGTCAATTTCAACCACGTCGCCTTGAGCCACAAAAATTGGCACGCCGATTTCAAAGCCGGTTGCAATTTTGGCGGGCTTTAAAACCTTGCCTGACGTGTCGCCTTTTACGGCGGGCTCGGTCCAGGTGATTTCGCGCTCAACGCTGGTCGGCACTTCAACCGAAATGGCTTTGCCGTCGTAGAACACGACTTCAAGTTCCATGCCGTCTTGCAGGTAATTGAGCGAGTCGCCCATGTTTTCGGCTTCGACTTCGTACTGGTTGTATTCGCCGTCCATGCAGATGTACATTGGGTCGGCAAAGTAAGAATAGGTGCAGTCTTTTTTGTCGAGAATGACCTGGTCAACTTTGTCGTCCGCCTTGAACACATTCTCAGTGCCAAAGCTGCCAATCAGGCTTTTGAGCTTCATGCGCACGGTGGCTGAGTTGCGGCCGCCGCGGCTGTATTCGGTTTTTAAAACCACCATCGGGTCTTTGCCGTGCATGATGACGTTGCCGGCGCGAATTTCTTGAGCGATTTTCATAACTTGTCTTTAGGTGGTCAACGATGGGTTGCTAAATTAGCAAAGCCTTTGATTTTAGCGGTTTTTTAGCGCAAATTGCTCAATTTGGCTGGTCAGGTCCGGCAGAGCTGATTGCGTGCCGCGCAAGCGCTGCGCATGAAGTTGCCATGCAGCCAGGTCGTTGCCCAGCAGCGGAGCAGCCTGTGCATTGCCCGCGCCGTTCCACCAGTGCGTGAAAGTGCGCAAAGAGGGTGGCGCACCGGACATGTCTAAAAACGCATCCAGCTTGGGCCAATGCGCGGCATCATTCTGCGGGTAGATTTGCCACACGAACGGCTTGCCAGCCCAGATGGCGCGAACCAGAGAGTCTTCACCGCGCACAAAATTGATGTCTGCCGACCACAGCGCGTGGTCAAAATCAAATTGCGTGAGCTTGGGCAGGTAACTGATGGAAAGTAAATTCAATAGCTGCTTGCGCCCGTATTCATTGGGCTGCAGGTCGATTTCATTTAAAAATTGCTTCACGGCTTGAGTTGCGCGACCAGCGGCGACCAGCAGCGTGACTGGTTGGCCATTGATGCCGTGCGTGCTGAGCTGGCGCAGCAGCTTGGCCAGTGCGGGCGGTTCGTAGCAAAACAAAAACACCACCATGCCGCCTTGCCACCCGGCACTGAACTGCTGCAGCCAGGCACTGCGATCAAACTTTGCCTGGCGCAGGCACAAATCAGCTTCCCGCAGCAAGCCGCCAGTTTTTTCAGTGAAACCAGGGTAGAAAAACCACTTCTTCCAGCCAGCAGCCGGGCCGGTTTGCACCAAGCTGGGCAAACCGTGGCTGCGCTCGGCATACGCCTGTGCGGTGAGGTATTCAAGGTTCAGCCACGCTGGGGGCAGTAAATTCAAACCGTTTTGACCTGTAGCGCAACAAATACGGGCGCAAGCAGCTATAAATTCAGGAGCAACTTCACAGCCAAAGGTTTCAACCAGCACTTCGCAGGGCGCGCCTTCAAGCACAGCAACGTCTAAATCTTCAGTCCACGGCACCACGCGCACACCTGCGCAACCGCCCGGGGCCATCCAGGCAAGCCCGCTGGCGTCGTCAACCCACAGCCGGACTTGATGGCCTCTGGCGGCCAGGTCAGCGGCCAAACGCCAGCTCACGCCAACATCGCCAAAGTTATCAATGACTTTGCAAAAAATATCCCATTGAAGACTAATAAGTCCGCGCATGCGCAGATTGTCCACAATACAAAATCCGAGATTGACCATTAGTCGGCACTTCGTGCCTACGCAGAGTCTGGCGGTCGATTTGCGGCCATTTCGGCCCCTGCGTCGTCGCCGATAGCGGGGCTATCGGATCCTCACCAGTGACCAAACTGCCTAGCAACTCGCCTCGCCAGACATCTGCGTCTTAATGGACAATCTCGGATGATGTCCAAAGATTTTGAATTTACGCCGGAGCTGCTCGCAGAAGTTGCCGCGCTGCCAGCCTTGCCGGGTGTGTACCGGTACTTTGATTCCGACGGGGGCGTGCTGTACGTCGGCAAGGCGCGCAACCTGAAAAAGCGCGTTTCCAACTACTTTCAAAAAAACCACGGCGGCACGCGTATTGGCCACATGGTGACCAAAATTGCCCGCATGGAAACCACCGTGGTGCGAAGTGAGGCAGAGGCGCTGCTGCTGGAAAACAACCTGATTAAAACGCTGAATCGGCGCTTTAACATTTTGTTCAGGGATGACAAAAGCTACCCGTATTTAAAGCTGGCGACGCATGAATTTGCACGGGTTGCGTACTACCGTGGCGCGGTCGAAAAAAAGCACAAGTACTTTGGCCCGTACCCCAGCGCGTGGGCAGTAAAAGAAAGCATTTTGCTGCTGCAAAAAGTCTTTAAATTGCGCACCTGCGAAGACACGGTTTTTAACAACCGATCACGGCCGTGTTTGCTGTACCAAATCAAACGCTGCTCAGCGCCCTGCGTGGGCCATATCACGGCTACAGATTACGCACAAGACGTAGCCAACGCTGAAAAGTTTTTGCAGGGTCAGACGCAAGAAATTTTGACCGGCCTGGAGCAAAGCATGCTGGCCCATGCCGACAAGCTGGAGTTTGAAAAAGCCGCCGAGTTGCGCAACCAGATGTCAGCGCTGTCAAAAGTGCTGCACCAGCAGTCGATGGAAATTGGCGGTGATAAGGACGTGGATATTTTGGCCGTAAAAGTGCAGGGCGGCAAAGCCTGCGTCAATTTGGCAATGGTGCGCGGTGGCAGGCATTTGGGCGACCGGCCGTACTTTCCGACGCACATTGAAAACGCGGTGGACGTGGCCCTGCTGGATGCGGAGATCGAGGCCAACGACATGCTGGCTGAAAGCGCCAAACCACTTGAAGCGCTGGTGCTGGAGGCATTTATCGCCCAGCATTACATCGACGTGCCCATGCCACCCGTGCTGGTCTGCAGTGAGCCAGTGGACAAGACCCTAATTGCAGCACTGATTGCGCAAAGCGGAGTGAAGTTTGCGGCAATTCACCAGCCGCGCGAGCAGCGCCGCATTTGGCTGGACATGGCGCTGAAAAACGCTGATTTGCAGTTAGCACGCCTGCTGGCCGAACAGGGCAGCCAGCAAGCTCGCACCCGCGCGCTGGCTGAGGCGATGGACTTGAAAATGGAAGACCTGGCCGCGCTGCGCATTGAGTGCTTTGACATTTCACACACAGCCGGTGAGGCCACCCAGGCATCGTGCGTGGTGTTTGCCGAACACAAAATGCAAAGCGCGCAATACCGCCGCTACAACATTGAAGGCATCACGCCGGGTGACGACTACGCCGCCATGCGCCAGGTGCTGACCCGCCGCTACAGCAAGTTGGCCGAAGCGGTGAAAAACAACGACGCGCGGCTGCCTGATTTGGTGCTGGTAGACGGCGGTAAAGGCCAGGTGAGCATGGCGCGTGAGGTATTCACTGAGCTTGGGCTGGACCTGGGTTTGATTGCAGGCGTTGAAAAAGGCGAGGGCCGAAAAGTTGGCCTGGAAGAGCTGGTGTTTGCCGACGGCCGTGAAAAAATTTACCTGGGCCGCGATTCAGCCGCGCTGATGCTGATAGCGCAAATCCGCGACGAAGCGCACCGCTTTGCCATT
>JANPDQ010000200.1:0-1513 GCA_031431575.1 Polaromonas sp. | reverse complement strand
ATGGCGCGGGACGCAGGCGCTAAAAAGGTCTACCTGGCCAGCGCAGCACCGCCCGTGCGCTTTCCCAATGTGTACGGCATTGACATGCCAACGTCTGCTGAGCTGGTGGCGCACGACCGAACGGTAGAGCAAATTCGTGTGGCAATAGGCTGCGACGCGCTGATCTACCAAGACGTCGACGGTATGAAGCGCGCCATCGGCTCGTTGAATCCCAAACTGGACGGTTTTGATGCGTCGTGTTTTGACGGCGTGTACGTAACGGGCGACATTACGCCCGAATCTATTGCCAAAATGAACGCGGGCCGTATCGACTCTGGTGAAGACGGTGGTATTGATGTGTCGCGGTTGGCGCTGCCCAATCCTGAAGAAGTTTGAAATGACCGCAAAAAAATTACCCGACAACCTGCACCGCGACACGCTGGCCGTGCGCGTTGCCATTGAGCCGAGCCAGTATGGCGAAAACTCAGAAGCTTTGTACCTGACCAGCGGCTTTTTGCAACCCGATGCAGAGACCTCGGCGCGGCGTTTCGCGGGCACGGAAGACGGCTACACCTATGGCCGCACATCTAACCCCACCGTGACCAGTTTTGAACGTCGTCTTGCCGCGATGGAAGGCACCGAAGCCGCGATAGGCGCTTCAACTGGCATGGGCGCGATTTTGATGATGTGCATGGGGTTGCTCAAGTCTGGCGACCACGTGATTTGCTCGCGCTCAATGTTTGGCTCCACCATCAATCTCATCGGCCGTGAGTTCGGCAAGTTCGGGGTTCAAACCAGCTTTGTGTCGCAAACCGACGTAGCTGAATGGAAGGCCGCGCTGCGCCCCAACACCAAGCTGCTTTTTGCAGAAACCCCAACCAACCCGTTGACTGAGGTGTGCGACATTGCAGCCTTGGCCGACCTGGCGCACGGCGCAGGTGCTTTGCTGGCGGTTGACAACTGTTTTTGCACGCCCGCCCTGCAACGCCCGGTTGAATTTGGTGCGGACTTGGTCATGCATTCTGGTACCAAATATTTAGATGGTCAGGGCCGCGTGATGGCAGGCGCGATTTGCGGGCCAAGCAAGTTGATTGTTGATGTGTTTGGTCCCATCGTTCGCACTGCAGGTATGACGCTAGCGCCTTTTAATGCTTGGGTCGTACTCAAAGGGCTTGAAACGTTGGGCATACGCATGCAGGCGCAAAGTGCCAACGCATTGGCCGTTGCCCAGTGGCTTGAAACCCAACCAGCAGTAGCCCGTGTTTACTACCCCGGTTTGATATCGCACCCGCAACATGACTTGGCCATGCGCCAGCAAAGGATTGACGGTAAGGGCGTGGGTGGCCCGGTGTTGTCGTTTGAATTGCGTGGTGACACGGCTGATGTTGCGCGGGCCAATGCGTTTCATGTCATCAACAGCACCCAGGTGGTGAGTATTGCCACCAATCTGGGCGACACCAAAACCATCATCTGCCACCCCGGCACCACCTCGCATGGCCGCTTGAGCGAAGAGCAGCGCCAAGCCGCAGGCATC
>JANPDQ010000199.1:0-2318 GCA_031431575.1 Polaromonas sp. | reverse complement strand
TGTTGGCCTGGTTGTTCAGCCCGGCTTTGACGGCAATGGCGCCCGCACGCATTTGCGGCAACACGTTGAGGACTGAGGCTTTCACGTCGTCTTGAATATCAAACTTCACGGTGTTGGTTTTTGCATCGACGGCCACTGCTTTGTGCTGTGGGCGGTATTCGACCATGCCTTTGTACTGCTCGGCCCATACTTTTTTGAACAAACCGGCTTTGGAAGTGACGTCCGGGTTGGCATCCAGAATCAGCACTTTTGACTTCGGCTTGAAGGCCTTGAAATAACCCGCTGCAACCGATGCGCGCTCGTATGGGCCGGGTGGGCAGCGGTATGGCGCTTCAGGAATCGTGATGGCAAACACGCCGCCATCAGGCATGGCTTCGAGCTGCTTGCGCAGGGCAACGGTCTCAGCACCTGCCTTCCAGGCCTGCAAAATCTGGCCGCTGGTGTTGGCCACCTGCAGTCCTTCCACGCTGCCAAACATCAAGTCAACGCCCGGCGAGACCACGAGCTTGTCATAGGCAATGACGCTGCCGCCGCGAAGGGTGACGGTTTTTTTGGCGGTGTCGATGTTGTCGGCAAAATCCTTGACGACCGTGATGCCGTGGTTTTTCGACAGGCCTGCATAGGACGTGGTCAGGTAGCCAATCTGCTTTACGCCACTGACGACCAAATTGGACATGGGGCAAGAGATGAATGCTTCTTGCGGCTCGATCAGTACCACATCGATTTTGTAGTCAGACAGCAGCCGCACATACTTTGCCGCTGTTGCGCCGCCGTAGCCGCCGCCGATCACCACCACTTTGGCTTTGGAAGGTACGCCAGCGGTACTGGCGCAGCCCGAAAGGCCCGCAGCGCCCAGCAGGCCGAGCGCGGCGGAGGACTGAAGAAACGCGCGGCGATTTGATTGCAGAGTTTTGGTCATGGTGTTCTTCGCCTTATTTTTTTTGTGCTGCAAAGTAAGTGGCAAGCTGCGCAATTTGTGCGTCGCTATAGCCCTTGCTGAGCTGGTGCATGATGGTGGCAGGGCGCGTGCCGTTTTTGAATGCGTTCATTTGCGCAATCGTGTAGGACTTGTCCAGCCCGGCAATAGACACCACGCTGGAGCCTTCTACAGCCTTGCCATTGGTGCCGTGGCAGTTGGCACAGGTAGCGGCCAAACTTTTAATGTACAGAGCATCTTTGCCCGCGTCGGCTTGTGCATGTGCTGTGCCGGCAAGTGAAAAAAGCGACGCTGCGAGTAAGGCTGCAGCAGGAGTCAAGGCTTTGATTTTCATGGTGTTTCCGTGGGGTTGGTCTGTAAGACTTGTCGTAATTTAGCGCGGCATGGTTATAACTACATCAGGAGTATCCAGTACTTATGAAGTGCGCATTGGCAAAAGCTGTCCTGCAGCTATCGAATAGTTGGCAATGTGCTTATGCAAAAACCACGCAGCCGCTGGTGTTAAAAAATCGCATCTGCTTTGGGCGCGTGGACTTCACTGCTGGCCAAAGCCGCCATCGGTCGGCCGTAAATACGCCGAATGCGCTCAGTCATCGGTGGGTGCGTGTGAAACCAGTGCGCCCCAAGCGCTGAGCCCACCAGCAACATGTGCTGCACCGACGGATGCATTGGCCGCACACCGCCACCAGCATAAAGTCCATCACCGCCCTGCTGCCCCAGTGCCTTGCGGAGCACGCCGCCCAAGCCATCTTTGCTGCGGGTAAATTGCACGGCGCGCGCGTCGGCCAAATATTCACGCTGCCGGGCAATGGCCGCCTTCAGTACGCGGCCTGCAAACCAGCCCATGGAGCCGACCGATTTGATGGCAAAACCAGGCACCGCCAACAAGGTACTGCCGCCGTTTTCATTGCGCTCGCACATCGATTGGCCCAAATTGAAAATCATCTCCAGCCCTGACACCATGCCCGCCAGCTGCATGTTCAGTTGCATGTCGCCCTCGCGGATATGGCTTAATTCATGGGCCACCAGGCCTTGAAATTCGTCACGCGTTAGCAAGTCCAGCGCGCCCTGCGTTACGGCAACCACGGCGTCGTCTTCGTCCCAGCCGCAGGCAAACGCATTGATGCCGTCCACGCGGTCAAGCACCATGGGCATTGGCGGCTTCATGCTGGCGGCGATGGCCAGCTCACTCACAATATTGCAAAACCGTTGCTCGGCACTTTGCGCGCCCTGGCGCGACAGCGGCCCCAGCACACGCGCCTCACGTGCGCCCACGCGGCGAGCCAGCTTTTCTCCGCCGCCGCCCAGGTTAGAGCTTTCAATCCACCAGCCGCCCAGCACAAACAGCAATGTCATGGCCGTATTGATGTGAAAAAAGTAC
>JANPDQ010000198.1:0-8334 GCA_031431575.1 Polaromonas sp. | reverse complement strand
ATACGCCTGGCCAAAAGTGCTGCCGGTGCCGGTGCCCGAAAAAGAAATGCTCTTCAGCACATCACCGCCCATGGCCATATTGGCGCGCTGCAGAACCGCGTCGGCATTTTCAAGCTGCATATTGGCGCAAGAAGATAGCGTGGCTACAGACAAGGCCGCTGCTGCAGAAATGCAAAAACGACTGATAACCTTTTGGCTAATAAACGCTGTCGATTGGCTCTTCATGGCTGGCTCCTGATGGTCAATTGCTTCGCTAACTTGCGAAAAAGAATCATAGGAGCGAGCAGATGCCACTGCAGTAGGGAAAACATATTAAGAATTGTTTGCTTTGGGCGGAACTTTTTAAGTTCAGGCAAATATTCGTTGGCTGCAGGAGCACTGCAGATCAATTAACTTCCGGCAAGCGAAAGCGCCACCGAGCCAAAAGACCACTAAGCCAGTAAACCCCAGCGAGCAGCCGCCAAGCCCAACGGCTGCCAATGCCTCTTAGGCGTCGTCAGACCCCGGCTCTGCTGCCGATCTCTGCTGCGCTTGCCTGGGGTCATGCTTTTCCAAAACAGTAGCAACGGCGCGCTTGAGCTTTGTCGCTGCCGCGGCGATCGCCTGGTGCGCGCTGTCAGCGTGGCTTTTGACCACCACCGCTTCGCGCCCAACGACGCTGGCCTTCAGCGTGCATTGCACTTCGTTTGGTGCGGACTTACCCTGACCGTTCTCGTCTGCCAGGTGCGCTTCTACCTGCGTGACATGCTCGCCAAATCGCGAAAGCGCGTCTTTCACCACTGCGCTCAAGTGGTCAGCCATTTCCTTGCCGCCGTCAATGTGATGGTCAGTGTTTAACAAAACTTGCATTAGAAAGCTTCCTTGGTAAACCTCCATCCTGCCATCGCATGCTGCACAGCGCGGCGGGATGAACAGACGCTGGCCTGTAGGGCAATACCTACAAAAAACCCGAACCCACAATGGTGAAGGTTGCCTGCACAACCAGAACAAAATTGCTATTAATACAGGAGCTGCTTACACCCAGATTTATTGCGCTAGAGGCCGAAATGATATAAAAACAGAAGCTACAGGCTACTTTGGAAGCACATCGCTACCTTCAGCCGCCCGATACGCATCGTGCAACACGACTGGCTTGGCCGAGCGTTTGCGCATCCAGATATTGAGCATTTCAACGCCCAGTGAAAACGCCATTGCGAAGTAGACATAGCCTTTAGGCACTTTGGTGCCAAAGCCCTCAGCCACCAGCACCACGCCCACCACCACCAAAAACGCCAGCGCCAGCATTTTGATAGTGGGGTGCGCCGACACAAAGCGGCCGATGGCGGACGCAAACAGCATCATCAGCCCAACCGACACTACAACCGCCGCAACCATCACTGCCAGCTCGTCGACCATGCCAACCGCTGTGATGATGGAGTCAAGCGAAAACACCATGTCGACAATCATGATTTGCACAATGACAGCAGCAAACGTGGCTTTTACTGCGCTGGAAGTGTGCGCCTCTTCCCCTTCAAGTGAGCCGTGAATTTCACCGGTACTTTTCCAGATCAAAAACAAACCACCCAAAATCAAAATCAAGTCGCGCCCTGAGATGTCCTGACCAAAAACGCTGAAGAATGGCGCGGTTAAACCGACGATCCACGACAAGATAAAGAGCAAGCCAATGCGCATGAACATTGCCATGAACAGGCCAATTCGCCGAGCCATCTCCTGTTGCGCTTTGGGGAGTTTGTCGACCAAAATGGAAATGAAAATGATGTTGTCGATGCCTAGCACCAGTTCTAGCGCGGTCAGCGTGGCAAAGGCGATCCAGATTTGCGGGTCAGACAACAACTCAAGCATATTCATTTCTTTCTGCGATTACAAAACAACCGGGTATGTTAACCAAACGCCGTGACCTCGGACTGAAGAATATTCATGAAATCACTGAATCGACAGTGCGTTACGCTTTAACTTGGGTTTGGCCATGCGCCGTCAAGCACCCAGAAACTCGCCCACCGGCTTGAGGTCGTCTACCCTGTCACATACCGCTTTGACAATCATCAAAATAGGCAAGCCAAGCAGCAAGCCCCACACGCCCCACAGCCAGCCCCAAGCAAGCAAGCCAACAAACACTGCCACCGGGTTCATTCGGCTGGCGCGACTGGTAAGCCACGGCGTAATGATGTTGCCGACTACGGTGTGAATTACGAGCGACGCACCCGCCACCAGCAGCGCCATGTTGCTGGACCCAAACTGTAAAAACGCTACCGCACCGGAAGCCACTGCAGTGACCAGCGAGCCAACATACGGCACCATGTTCAATACCCCGGCGACTATGCCCCACACAGCCGCGTTCTCAAGTCCGAGTCCCCACAAAGCCAGCCCCGTCAGAACGCCGACCAGCGCACTGGTTGCCAACTGCACCTGGAAATAACGTTGAATTTGCCCGGTAATTTCATCGAGCGCCTGCAGGGTTACTTTTTTGCTGCTCAGCGATGGCCCCGCAAGCTTGATGAGCTTGCGCCTGAAAGTATTGCCCGACACCATCAGGAAATAGGTCAAAAACACCACAGCAGTTACCTGCCCTACCAAGGTGGCAAGCCCGATCGTCCCAGTCCATAAATAGTCTTTGATATTGAAGCGGGCTGGCTCTACGATTACTCGCATCGCGCCCCCACTCGATACGGCCGAACCTTGGGCAACCTGTTCAATTTGGGTAGCGGCCCTTTGCACGGTGTCCAGCGTGCTCGGCGCGGTTCCCTGCCGGTTTTTAATGGTTTGCCTGAACTTTTGCGCTGCGGCTGGCAGCGACTCGACAAGTCGCGCAGCCTCGTCAGACAGTGCGTAAGCGGTGGTGCCCATTGCACCCATCAGCGACAAAAGCAGCAAGCCAGCACCCAAGGCGCGGGGTATGCGGCGTGCCTCCATCCAGTTCACGATGGGAGACAAGGCGTAGCTAAACACCAGCCCGAGCATGAACGGAATAAACACCGCCCGGGCCCACTGCAGAACAAACAGCCCAGCAAGCAAGGCAATGATCGCCAGCGACAGGCTTCGAATGCTAACGGGCATGCGCACGTCAGCGATCAATGGTGTTGGTGCGGCGACGTTTGGCAAAGCCGCAGGCAGCTTGTCAAGCTCAGGCGTGGCTACACTGCCGCTAGCGGCGGGCTCAATATTCATGCTGAGTCCTGGAAAAAAAGCAATCGGAAGGTCAAGCCCGGAGTAAAGGATTGGTCTTTGGGCAAACTAAATTGGAGCACCAACACCGCTAAAAGCTTGTAGGACAAAATCAATGGGGCGTGGGCTAACCTCATGTATTCGCTGCTGCCAGTGCAACGACTGTAGCTACAGGGCAATCGCTTCTCGCACCGCAGAAAGCTGTCGCCTGGAAACTGCGAGCAGTTCCGCCAGGCCGTTAACCCGCACCGCCCAACCTTCGCCCTCTTCTGCGTCATAGTGCTTGACCAGCGCCCGCATCGCGCGGCGGGCTACCAGCGCATTGCGGTGTACCCGCATGAAAGTTGCGGCGTATTTTTCTTCAAGCTCATTGAGTGAGCCGTCGAGCACATAACTGCGTGATGCCGTGCGCACCGTGATGTATTTAAGCTCCGCCTTGAAATACAGCACGCTGGACAACGACAAGCGCTCGGTTTGGCCACGGTCTTGGATCACCAGCGTTTCTTCGGTTAAAACAGGCTCTGGCGTACGATTTGATTGCAAATATCGCTCTACTTTGTGTAGCGCCTGCTGCAAGCGCTCCAGGCGTACCGGCTTGGTGAGGTAGTCCACCGCAGCCACTTCAAAGGCTTGTACCGCATGCTCAGCGTGGGCAGTGACAAACACCACAGCGGGGCTTACAGCCATACCTGAAATACTGCGCGCGAGGCTCACGCCATCTGCGCCGGGCATACGCACATCTAGCAGCACCACATCAAAAGTGTCACGCTGCAATGCGGCCAGTGCCTGCGCTGCGGTTGCCGCCTCTGCCACCACAACGGCACTGGGGCTGGCGCAGTCACTGAGCAGGGTGCGCAAACGCGATCTTGCAAGGTCCTCGTCGTCTACCAACAGCACATTCAAGTTCATGCGGGCATCTCCAGGCGTACTTGAAACACGCCGTCTTTGTGCGCGGTTTGAAACCTTGCCTGCACATCATGCAGCAACAGCAGGCGGTCGCGTACATTGGCCAACGCCAGCCCATGGCCGCGCTCGCCAGTCCCAGCCGGTGTGGTGTTGCTGACTTTCACCACCACCATGGTGCCCCGTAGTTGCGTGGAAATTTTGAGCTGTGCGCCGTTCGCACTCGGCTCGACCCCATGTTTCACCGCGTTTTCAACCAATGGCTGCAGCAGCAGGGGCGGCAGCTTGGCATTGCCGGCCTTGGGGTCCAAGTCCCATGCCACCTGCAGCCGCTCACCGAAACGGATTTTCTCAATCGCTAAATAGCTTTTTGCCAACGCAATTTCTTGCGTGAGCGTGACCGACTCGGCCGGGTCGGCCAGTGCACTGCGAAACAGCTCGCTCAGGTCTTCCAGCACCGCCTCTGCTTTGCGCGGCTCGGCGCGTACCAGTGCAATTGCGGTGTTCAGCGTATTGAACAAAAAATGCGGCCGTATGCGTGACTGCAGTTCAGCCAGGCGGGCGGTGGTTGCGGCAGGCGCGCGCGCCCTGGCCCGCCAGAACAAACCCGCCAGCAGCATCGCCGACAGCAAAGCACCCGACGCCGCACTGGCCCACCACAGTGGCGGCGTCAACAGCCCCATGAAGTACAGCAGCCCGCAGCCGTACAGCCCAGCCAGCACGCCGAGCGCGACCCCGCAAAGCCACTGCACGGAAGGCGTAAGTTTGGTCAAGGTTGATTTCAAAGCGCAGGTCACCACCAACCAGGCAACGGTGGCGGGCAGAACGCCGCCCGTTAGCAGCGAAAACCGGAGCATCCAATCTATCGGGTCGCTCGCCACAAACATTGCGCCCACCGCCACGACGCTTTGCACAAACAACACTGCCCGCAGCACTACGCCGACGTGGCAGGCGTCGAACATATTGGGAGGCGGCGGCGCAGCGTAAGCTGGCCCTGCAGCATCCAGACCCGGCAGCAGGGTGGCCTGCAGGGTTGATTCAGCAAATAAATTAGGGGGCGCGGCTGGCTTCATTGATTAGGGGCAAGATTTAACGCGCAATCATGGCAGATAAAATCAGGCCTCAAGTATTGCATTGCCCAGCCGCCAGCACAATAACTTGCTGCAAGCCGCGAAGCGCCCGCCACTGAAAGTTAGACGTGAACCAACTCGATAAAAAATCCCAAGCCTGGTCGGCCCTGTTTTCTGAGCCGATGAGCGAGCTCGTCAAGCGCTACACATCGAGCGTATTTTTCGACCAGCGCTTGTGGCAAGCCGACATTCAGGGGTCGCTCGCCCACGCCGACATGCTGGCCGCGCAGCGCATCATTAGCGCCGCTGACCATGCATCGATCAAGGACGGCATGGCCAAAATCACGCAAGAAATCGAGTCGGGTGCGTTTGAATGGAAGCTGGATCTAGAAGACGTTCACCTGAACATCGAGGCGCGGCTGACTGCGCTCGTGGGCGACGCAGGCAAGCGTCTGCATACCGGGCGCTCACGCAATGACCAGGTAGCAACCGACGTACGCTTGTGGTTGCGTGGTGAAATCGACTTGGTTGGCGAATTGCTGATTGAACTGCAGGTAGCACTGGTCAAAATTGCCCAGGCAAATATCGACACCGTCATGCCAGGCTTTACGCACTTGCAAGTAGCGCAGCCTGTGAGTTTTGGCCACCACATGCTGGCCTATGTAGAGATGTTTGCGCGCGATGCCGAGCGCATGCTGGACGTGCGCAAGCGCGTGAATTTTCTGCCGCTGGGTGCAGCAGCACTGGCAGGCACAGGCTACCCGCTAGACCGTGAGCGCGTTGCCGTTGCACTTGGCATGGTCGATGCACAAGGCAAGCCCTGCGTGTGCCAAAACTCGCTCGACGCTGTAAGCGACCGCGACTTTGCAATTGAATTTACCGCCGCAGCGTCGATTGCAATGGTGCACATCAGCCGCATGAGTGAAGAGCTGATTTTGTGGATGAGTCAGAACTTTGGCTTTATCAACATTCCTGATCGGTTCACCACCGGCTCATCGATCATGCCGCAGAAAAAGAACCCCGACGTGCCCGAGCTGGCGCGCGGAAAAACCGGCCGTGTGGTGGGCCACTTGATGGGCTTGATCACCCTGATGAAGGGCCAACCGCTGGCTTACAACAAAGACAACCAGGAAGACAAAGAGCCGCTGTTTGACACGGTAGACACGCTCAAAGACACGCTGCGTATTTTTGCGGAGATGGTGGGTGGCATCACCACCAACGCAGCCGCTATGGAGCAAGCCGCGCTGCGCGGCTACGCCACAGCGACTGATCTGGCCGACTACATGGTGAAAAAAGGTCTGCCGTTTCGGGACGCGCATGAAGCCGTGGCGCATGCCGTCAAAGCGGCCATTTCACACAACGTGGACTTGGCAGACTTGCCGCTGGAAGTGCTGCAGGGCTTTAATCCGAAAATCGAAAAAGACGTGTACGAATGCTTGAGCCTGCGCGGCTCGCTAAACGCGCGCAGCACACTGGGCGGAACCGCGCCTGTGCAGGTGCGGGTGCAGATTGCTCGGCACTTGACCAGGCTGGGCAAGCCAGCTTGAGCTCCCAGCGCAGCCGTGGGAAACCCTAGCGGCTGCGCCCCAGATTCATCGTCCAGTACAGGCGGTAGGTTGACGCGTCGTTTTTCACGCAAGCAACCGCTACATCGCGAAAGTTTGGGTTCATCAGGTTTTGGCAGTGGCCTGGGCTGTTGGTCCAGCCGGTCATGACCTGCTCAACCGAGCGCTGACCCCCCGCAATGTTCTCGCCCGTATTCGACCAGATATACCCTGCTGCAGTGACGCGCTGGCCGGGGCTACGGCCATCCTGGCCAGTGTGGGAAAAGTAATTTTTTTGCGCCATGTCAGCAGAGTGCCCAACCGCAGCTTGCAGCAACAAGTTGTTCCACGCCAACGCACCGGTTGCCGCGTATGCGGTCGTGCCGCAGACCGCGCCTGCTGCGCGGAGCGCGTTCAGGCGCTGCAAAATTTCGGCCTGAATGCCTGCAGGGCCGTTCAAGCCGCAACTGGCGTCGGCCGTAGCGGGCTGCACTGGCGCTGATGCCGCTGGCGCGGCGGGCGTGACCCCTGGTGCTATGGGCACTGGTGTTACAGGCACTGGCACCAAGGGCCCAGTTGCCGATGGTGCTGGCGCGGACGCAGCCGGGGCGGCAGCGGGCGCATTGGCTGCTACCGGCGTGGGAAGAGGGGCAACCGCATCGTTTTGGGTGGCGCCGGTTGCCAGGCTGGCCGCTGGTGCATCGCCACCGCCGCCGCCTCCGCACGCGCAAAGACCCAAGCACAACGCGGCAACCATGGTCAGCTTTGCGCACAGGCGCTTTTCTATTTCATTCGTCATCGATATCGTCCTGAGTAAAAAAAGTGATTGTCGAGGGCAATTGCACAGCGCAACGTGCCACGTTGTAACGGAAAGTCATGTCAATTGAGCTACCCTTGGGCCTGAAAAATAATAGGGAAGGATTACTGTGTCATCCATCGCACTGAAAATCACCGCCGCTCTTGCAGCAGCTACGGCCATGCAGGCACACGCACTGCAAATAGTCAACCTCAGCCCGCAGGGAGAAGTTTCACAAATACGGCAAGTGGTCGCAAAGTTCGATACCAGCGTAGTGAACTTTGGCGACCCAAAAGCCGCCGCGCCGCTCTCGCTCAGTTGCAGCGACGCACAGGCCACCAAGGGCACTGGTCGCTGGATCAGTGACCGGGAATGGGCGTTTGAATTTGAAAACGATCTGCCACCCGGTGTGAGTTGCTCTGCACAAGTACGTTCGGGGCTTAAATCGGCATCTGGCGCAATATATACGGGCGCAAGCAGCTATAAGTTTAATAGCGGAGGGCCATTTGCCAAATCAGTGCGGCCCTACCCTGGCGAGCGCATTGATGAAGAACAGTATTTTTTGCTCCAGCTCAATGGCGCAGCCACCCTCAAAAGCATTCAGGACAGCGTTTGGTGCGCTGCCGAGGGCTTGGGCGAACGGATCGCCATCAAACTGATTGACGGCAGCGAACGGGCAGCGCTGCTCAAGTCGCAAGGCTTGGAAAAGGCTGCAACTGCTGAGCCGCTCAAATTTGTCACGCTGGCCTGCAACCGCCGCTTGACACCCGCAACCAAGGTGCAGCTGGTGTACGGCAAAGGCGTGAGCACGCCCAGCGGTGTGGCTAACTCAGTTGAAAAGCGCTTTAACTTCACTGTG
>JANPDQ010000197.1:0-18219 GCA_031431575.1 Polaromonas sp. | reverse complement strand
AAGCTCTATCTGCACGCAGTAGACGGCGTGAGTTTTGAGATCGAAAAAGGCAAAACGCTAGCCCTGGTCGGTGAATCCGGTTGCGGCAAAAGCACCGTTGCCAAGCTGATGGTCGGTCTGTACCAGCCCACGCGCGGCAACATGACGTTTGACGGCATGGACGCGCACGCTACGTACAAAGGCCCAACGGGTTTGAAGCTGCGCGAGCGCATTCAAATGATTTTTCAAGACCCGTATGCGTCGCTCAACCCGCGCTGGATTGTGGAAGACATCATTGGTGAGCCGCTCAAAGAGCACGGCATCATCACCGATGAAGCAGAGCTGAAAGCCAAAGTCGGCGACCTGCTCAAATCTGTCGGCCTGAGCCCGCTCGACATGCCCAAGTACCCGCACCAGTTTTCAGGCGGGCAGCGCCAGCGCATTTCGATTGCGCGGGCGCTAGCCACCAGCCCCGAGTTTTTGGTGTGTGACGAGCCCACCAGCGCGCTGGACGTCAGCGTGCAGGCGCAGGTGCTCAACATCATGAAAGACCTGCAAAAGCAGCGCGGGTTAACTTACCTCTTCATCAGCCACAATCTTGCCGTGGTGCGCCACGTCAGCGACAACGTTGGCGTGATGTACCTGGGCCGCCTGGTTGAGTTGGCCGACAAACAATCGCTGTTTGCCACGCCGCGCCACCCCTACACGCGCATGCTGCTCGATGCCATACCCAAAATGCACGACACCGGCCGTGCGCGTACGGCAGTGCAAGGCGAAGTGCCGAATCCCTTGAACCCACCGACAGGTTGTGCGTTCAACCCACGTTGCCCGCATGCCAATGACCGCTGCAGGACTGAACGGCCTGTGTTGACGTTGCTACATGGGGTTAAGGTGGCTTGTCATGCTGTGGAAGAGGGTCGGATTTAGGCTTTTGATCCTGATTTCGTAGCTGTCGCTTCCTGCATTTATAGCGGCTAGCCCTCATTGAGAGTGCCGGGGGTTGCCCGGCTGCAACTCACTTGTCTTTTGCTTCGCCAAAAGAAAGTAAGCAAAGAAAAGGCGACCCTACTGTCTGCGATCCTTCGCTTCGCTACGGATACCCTGCGGTGCTCGGATTAGCCGGAAAATTTAGAAACTAGTCGGCCTTGCCGCCGTCGGACATCTGAATTTTTTATCCGTCTAATCCTGCGCTCCTCAGCGCATACAGAAGGGGTGGGTATAAAGCGGGGATGAAGCCGCAAGCAAGCGCTACGCGCTTGCTTGCCCCCCGATTCCGATTCCGATTGCACTCCCCACCCCCGTCCTGGCTGGGATTTAAAAAGCTGAAGGAGACGGATTAAAAAATTTAGATGTCCGACGGCTGCGCAGCAGACTAGTTTCTAAATTTTCCGTCTCCTTCAGCTTTTTCAAGGAACCGCGAAGCGGCCCAGACTGCGGGTCGCCTTTCTTTTGCTTACTTTTCTTTGGCGAAGCAAAGAAAAGTGAGTAGCCGCCGGGCTACCCCCGGCAAACAGCGTGAAGGCGAACCACTATAAATTCAAGAGCTTCTCGCGCCCGTATTAATTGGCTCATAGCCAGAAACTACTAATAAAAGTCACCCTAAATCCAAAATCGCATTCAAATGCTCTTTCGCATTTTTCAACACCGCAGAATTTACTTTGCCCCAAGGATGTGGCCGCGCACCGCGGGCTTCCCAGTCAAATGTAGACACCTGATTGGCGTTGATAAAACTCTTTTGCGCTTTAGCTGTTGGGTTCTCCAGTTGAAACGGATTAAACCCTCTAGCCTTTGGGTCGCCGTGGTGCTGGCTGGTCATGGCCAAGCCCATCACGGTTTTGGTTTTTGCATTGAACTGCTTTGGCGATAGCACCAAAAACGGATGCTGCCCTGCCATTTCTTTACCAGCTTGAGGTGTGAAGTTCAGCCAAATGATCTCTCCCAGCTCGGGCACCCACAAGCTTTGCGCTGCGGTCATGGCAGCTCGCGGCCAACGCTTGGGCCGTAGTCCACCAGGTCAATGCCGCCGCTGTCTGGCATCTGGGCCAGTAGCTGCTTTAAGCTCACTTTGGGCTTGACAGCCTCAATCACGATCCTGCCTTTTTCATGAAAAATACGCACTGGGTCAGCTACTTGTAGCTGCGCCTGCCGCAGCATGTCAGACGTTAGCCGCACGCCTTGGCTGTTGCCCCATTTGAGGATGCTGGCTTGTCGATGTGCAGAGGTTGCAGTCATGGTGTTTCCTTAACAATGTATATACTTAGTGTAGCCAATACAGATCAACCAATCAAGTCGCTACTAATTAAATAGCTGCTTGCGCCCGTTTTACTTGGGCTACAGGCCTAAAACATACAAAAAAGTGCTCAAAAACAGTATTTTCAGGTCTTTTTAGTCGTTTCAACATAAATCCACCGATACATCGGCTCCACCAGCAGCAGCACCGCCGCCAGCCGCGTAACGTGAAACGCAGTCACCAGCGGCACGCCGAGTTGCAGCACCTTGGCGGTGATCGCCATTTCAGCGATGCCGCCGGGCGATGTGCCGAGCATCACGGTGGTCCAGTGCTGCTGAGTGGCGATTGCAAGCAGCCAGGCAAAGCTAGCGCACAGCACAATCATTGCGACAGTTGCCAGCGTCACAGATGCCAGCCAGCGCGGCGCCAGGTGAGTGAATTGCCGCGTGAACCGCACGCCCAGGCTGATGCCGATCACCAGCTGTGCAGCGTTGGTCAGCCATTGCGGAATAGCCGACAAGTTAACGTCGTTGGCAGTCAGCAACACCGCCACCGCCAGCGCGCCAATAAACCACGGGTTGGTGCGTTCCAATTTCAGCATGACCCAGCAGCCTATTCCTGTCAGCACGGCCAGCAGAGCCAAGCCCGGCCAGTCCACCAGCCTCGGGCCGGGCAGGGTGGTGTCCAGACCCTGCAGCCCGGCCCATTGCAGGCCAAACGGGATGATGAGCGTGACCAGCAGCACGCGCAGGCTGTGTGCGGACGCAACCAGGTCGGTTTGCGCACCGTAGCGCTCCCCTAAAAGTGTCATTTCAGAAGCCGCACCAATTGGCCCGGCAAAGTAAGTCGTGGTGCGGGTGAGCCCGGCGACGTGAAACCGACCCGGCGGGAAATGCACGCGGTGCATCCACGCGCCAAACGCCAGGCCAAGGGCCAGCGCCCAAACGATGTTGAGCGCAATCGCCCACCACACACCAAGTACCAGCCCCACAACTTGCGGCGTAAAGTACAAGCCCAGCGCCGCGCCAATCACCCACTGACCCGCATTGCGCAGCGGCGTGTAGCTGTGCGTGGGCGCTCCCAGCATCGACAGCACGCCTGTGGCGACCAGCGGGCCAATCATCCACGGCAAGGGCGTGCGCAGCAGCACGCAGGCCCACGCTGCCGCCACAGCCAGCAGCAGGGTGAAAACGGTACGCAAGAAAATTTGCAGAGCGGCCTTGACTGCCATGTGGTGTAGAAAGTGCGAAATGGGCCGATACAGACTAGGATGCGGCGATGCTTAAATTAATTATCGGTGCAGCCACGTTGGCTGGTTTGGCTGCCTGCGCTGCAAAACCCGAAGCCCCGGTGCTGCACAACCTGACCGGTGCAGCATTGACGCAAACCAATGAGCGTCTGCAGGCTGTGTTGCCGGCCGATGTATTGCTGCTGGGCGAGCAGCACGACGCGGCGGAGCATCAGCAAATTCAGGCGCAGGTCATTGCGGTGTTGGCCCAACGCGGCCTGCTGGGCGCGCTGGCACTGGAGATGGCCGACGCAGGTGCCACCACCGCTTCGCTGCACCCCAGCTCGACTGAATTGCAGGTGCAATCAGCCCTGAAATGGAACGACAAAGGCTGGCCGTGGAAGGCGTACGGGCCAGCCGTGATGACCGCCGTGCGTGCGGGTGTGCCGGTGATCGGTGCCAACTTGCCGCGTGACGCGATGCGCGGCGTGATGGGCGATGCTAAGCTGGACAACCAGCTACCCGGCCCAGCGCTCAAAGCGCAGCAGCAACTGATTCGCACTGGCCATTGCAACCTGCTGCCCGAAAGCCAGATCACGCCGATGACGCGCATCCAGATTGCCAAAGACATCAGCATTGCGTCTAATCTGGCCAAAGCCGTATTGCCGGGCAAGGTAGTGGTGCTGCTAGCGGGAAGCGGCCACGTTGACAAACAGTTGGGCGTGCCGCAGCACCTGGCGGGCAGCGTGACTAGTAAGGCCGTCAGGCTGCGTGCGGGCGATGCAGCGCCGGGCGACCGGGCAGAGTCTTTTGATGCGGTGTGGGTGACCCCGGCTTTGCCCGAGAAAGACTACTGTAACGAGTTCAAAGCGCAGATGAAAAAATAGAAATTGCGCCTACTTGGGCCACAGCACCCACAACCGCAGCGGCTGGTTGACCTTCGCCGCAAACTCACCCGCCTGTGCCCCGGTTCCCGCAAAGTAGTCGGCCCGCACCGCGCCCATAATGGCGCTGCCAGTGTCTTGCGCAAACACCAGCTTTTGCAACGTGCCAGCCGCCCCGCGTGAGGCCATGTACACCGGTGTGCCGTACGGAATGCTGCCGGGGTCAACGGCAATTGAGCGGCCCGGTGTTAGCGGCACGCCTTGCGCGCCTTTGGGGCCGAATGCAGCATCCAGGTCATTGAGCGTTTCTTCTTTAAAAAACACGTAGCGCGGGTTGCTCCACAGCAGTTGCTGAACGCGCTGCGGGTTTTGTGCGGCCCAGGCCTTGGTGGCGTCGGGCCAGGGGTTGATTTTGGTCACGCCTTGGGCTGTCAGCCACTGGTTCACGCTACGGTAGGGCTGGTCGTTGGTGCCGGCGAACGCCACGCGAATGATGCGCTGCGCCCCGTTTGGCTCAATGATGCTCAAGCGCCCAGAGCCTTGAATGTGCAGCAGCAGCACGTCAATCGGGTCTGCCAGATAGGCAATCTCACGCCCCTTGAGCGCGGCCGCCGCCTCAGGCAGAGTATCAATTTCCTGCCGTGAAAACCATGGCTTGCGGCTCCCCAGATTTGCAGGCGCTTTGTACAGCGGCACATTGAACGCGCCGCCCGGCTGACGTGAGGCTGTGAGCAGTGGTTCGAAATAACTGGTGAGCAATCCTTCTGCATTGCCCTGTGTGGATTCCACCCGGTACGGGCGCAACTTGGCCGTCAACCAGGCGCGCTGCTGGTCAGCGGGTGCAATGCTCAACCTGCGCGCATCTGCGCACAAGCTGGCAAACGTGGCGCCGGGCCGCTCACAGTTTTTGAGCCATGCGTTCCAGGCTTCAAACAGCTTGTCGTCATCAAACCCCGGCAGTTCGGCCCAGCGCACCGCGACCCAGCGGCTTTTGGCTTGCTGGATGGTGGGCGGCAAAGGCGCGTTGTCTTCAAATTTACTGACCGGAGCTTGTGGGGCTGCGGCAGGTGCAGCAGGTGGAGCGGGCGGAACCTCGTCTTGCGGCAACGGCCCGCTGGCGCACGATGCAAGCAAGACGGCGCTGGCGATAATCAGGGCGGTGTAAATTACTTTTAAAAGGTGCGTCATGTCGTTGCTGTTGTTGGAAGCCTTGGGCGCGCTGGTGCTGCTGGTGTTCATTGTGTGGTGGACGATGTTTTCAGGTCGAAAAAATGGTGAGCTTAAAGGGGACGACACCCTGCCTCCGCCTGCGCCACCCAACGAAAAGTAGCCCTATTTTATATAAAACAGGGCTGTAGCGAAACAAATACGGGCGCAAGCAGCTCCTAATATTATAGCAATTCCAGCAATCATGGCTGCCTATTTCTCCATACTGCGCATCAGGTTTGCCAGCTCTACTGCTGATTTAACCCCCATCTTGTCAAACACCTTGGCGCGGTGAACTTCAACGGTACGCACACTGATGTCCAGCTGGTCGGCCACCAATTTGTTTGCAACGCCTTGAACTACCAGCAGCATCACGGCTTTTTCACGCTCGGTCAGGCTCCCAAGCCGCGCGTGCAGATTGCCGCTGGCGCTGGTATGTGCCAGCGCACTTGCTGACTGCGCCAGCGCCTGCTCAATACGGTCTACCAGCGCGTTGCCGCCGAACGGCTTTTCACAAAAATCGAAAGCGCCCCGCTTGACCGCTGCTACCGCCGTGGCGACGTCGGCGTGGCCAGTTAAAAAAATAACTGGCAACTTGGGCAGCAAACCGTAGCCAATGAGTTTGTCGAACATGCCAAGCCCGCTCAAGCCCGCCATGCGCACATCGAGTAAAACGCAAGACGGCGCGCGCACGCTGAAGCTAGATGACACATGTGCATCAAAGGCTTCAGCGCTGTCAAACGGCTCGCTGTACAGGCGGCGGCTGCGCAGCAACCACGCCAGTGCCTCGCGCACTTCGCTGTCGTCGTCAACAAGGTAGACGGTGCCGGGATGTGTGGGTTCCATAACGTGCTCGGGTTAAGCGGTTGCGTGCAAGCTGTCAGTAGGCAGCGTAAAGGTAAACACCGTGCCGCATGGCTGGGCAGATTCAAACCCCAAAAAGCCGCCGTGCTGCTCCACCACACTGCGGCACAAGCTTAACCCCAGGCCCATCCCGTCGACCTTGGTGGTGAAGAACGGCGTAAACAGCTGCTGCTCAACTTGCGGCGAGATTCCCTGCCCTTGGTCAGTCACGGAAAACTCCAGCCAGCCCCGGCTGGCGTTCGATGCGGCAGGGCGCGCGCGCAAGGTCAAGACCCGGCTTGCGGAATGCTCCATGGCCTGCATGCCGTTGCGCGCCAGGTTTAAAAGCACTTGCTCTACCATCGTGCGGTCGCACAGTACCGCCGCGCAAGCGGGGTCGATGTCGGTGACCAGAGTTACTGACAGCTTGCGCGCCTGCAAGGCCACCAGCGGCATGACGGCTTCAAACAGGTCCAGCGGCAATACTGACACACGGGCCTGGTCGCCCCGGCGTACGAAGTCGTGGACGCCTTTAATCACCTTGCCTGCGCGCTCGGCCTGCTCGGCGATGCGGCCAATCGCCTGTTTGAGGTCGTTCGTCAATAAGTTGTCAGGGGTGCTGGCTGACTTGCCAAGCAAATTCAAAGACCCAACGGCGTAGCTTGAAATGGCGGCCAGTGGCTGGTTTAGCTCGTGGCTGAGCAGTGACGCCATTTCGCCCACCATCGCCAAGCGGGCAGTGGCTTGCAGGCGGTCCTGGCTGGCGCGGGAAAGCTCTTCGGTCCGGCGCTGCTCGGACACGTCAAGAATTGCGCTCATCCAGCCGGTATGTTTACCCACTGCATTGATCAGCGGCGCTTCCATGATGAGCACCGCAAAGCGTGTGCCGTCAGGCCGTATGAAAACGGACTCGTAACCCTCCCGGGGCTGGTTTCCACTGGAAAGAAATACGGTTTGCCGCTGCTCATACGTCAGCGCCAGCTCAGGCGGCCAGTACGGCGACGGGAAACTGTGGTGCAGCAGCTGGCTGGCGGGCAAGCCGACCATTTGGCAAAAAGCCGGATTCACGTAAGTTATGCGGCCTGCCAAATCGCGCGCGCGCAGGCCAGTGATGACGGAGTCTTCCATCGCTTTGCGAAACGCCAGCGCCTCGCCCAGGTCTTGCTCAACCTTCAAGCGCCGTTTCATGTCGCGTGCCAAAAGAAAAAGTACGCCAAACAGCGCCAGCGCCAGCGCAGTCACCATCGCCGTCAAAACGTTGGGAAAAAACGCTGGCAAACCCACACGGCTCTCCAGCCGGAGCACCAGCGTTTTGCCAGGCAAGTCAAGGAGCTGGCGCGCAACAAAAACGCGGCTGCCGCCCATCGGAGCGCCGGAAATTGCCAGCCGCGTTCCATCGGCTTCGGTAAATGACAGACTTTGGCCCCGCGCCAATCGCTTATCCACCAGCTCGCCCAGCACTTCATGCAGCGCATAAGTTGCAACGGTAAAACCTACCAATTGCCCGGCCGCCATGATGGGCAGGCACATGTCCAGCGCCTCCATACCCAATCCGCCTGGCTGCGGTAAAAAGTAGCTGGCTGAATAGGATGCGCCGTTCACCCGCTTGGCCGCCGCGCAAGCTACGACAACGTCAGCCTGGCTGCTGGCGCGACCAAAGCGCTCAAAAATCGCCGGGTAATAGGGCGTGTCAACAAAGCGCAGTATCTCAAGCGTTTCGCTGCGCCACTCCAGCCGCATGATTTCGCGGTTTTCACTGAGCAGGCTCGGGGCAGCGCTTTGCCACGCAGCAGCGTCAGTGCTTGAAGACTGCAGCGCTTGAAAGCTCTGTATGTTGCGCGTCAGGCCGCTCCTAATGTCCACCACAGATTGCGTAGCATCGCGCTCAAGGCGACTTTCGATTTGGCTGGTTTCGTACCGGCCAGCCAGCCAGATCAGCATGCCAAGCAGCGCGACAACCAGCCCCGCCAGCCAGCCCCACAACACGGAGCGCCGGGTACGCAACGCGTAGCGCAGTAATGTCACAAAACAGCGTGCGCCAGCGCAGGCAATTGATTGCGCCTGGTGGCCAGTTCCGGCATTGCGATGTTTGCTAACACCACGCCTTGGCCGGTAGCCTGCTGCGCTGCAATGCTGCCCCACGGGTCCACCACCATCGACTGGCCCCAGGTATTGCGCTGGTTGGTGTGCGCGCCGCCTTGCGCCGACGCCAGCACGTAAGCCATGTTCTCAATGGCGCGCGCCCGCAGCAGCACTTCCCAATGTGCGCTGCCCGTGGTGTGGGTAAATGCGGCGGCAACCAGTAACAAGTCAGCGCGCAGGGCGCGGTACAGCTCAGGAAACCGCAGGTCGTAGCAAATGCTCAAACCCACGCGCCAGGTGTGGCCATCTTTTGAAGGCAACTCAAACGCAGTCGGCGTTCGGCCAGCCGTGATGGTGCGGGACTCGTCATAGTTTTCACGTCCGTTGTCAAACCTGAAAAGATGGATTTTGTCGTAGCGGGCCACGCATTGGCCCTGTGGGTTCCAGGCCAGGGTGGTGTTGAACACCTTGCCAGCGTCCGGGCTGATGAGCGGCACGGTTCCGGCAACCACCCACATCCCGTGTTGGCTGGCAGCACGGCTTAAAAACGTTTGAATAGGCCCGCTGCCGTAAGACTCGGCAATGCGAAATTTATCGTTGTCGTGCATCCCCATCAGGCAAAAATACTCTGGCAACACAACCAGTTCCGCGCCGCCGTCGGCAGCTTGTTTTAGCAATTGTTCTGCGGCTTCCAGGTTGCTGGCAAGCTCAGCGCTTGAGACCATTTGACATGCGGCAACTCTCACCTTTTGCGCTCCAGTTTGGTAACTTTGGGGTCGGCCCAACTGCCGTCAATTTTGAACTCTTGCGTGGCCGCGTCAATAAGTGGTTGCCGCAGAAAATACTGTGCCAAAAAGGTGCCGATTCCAATGGCGGGGTTGATCACCGCTGCAATCAGCGACGCGGTGCCCGCGTTGATTTCAGGCACCACGAGCACTTTTAAATCTTGCGTTTCTTTTGCAATATTTGCGCTGCCTTCCATCAACACGGCGGCGTTCACGCCTTTCATTTGCAGGTTGTTAGTGGCAGCTATGCCCTGCGCAATATTTACGTCGCCGCGCACAAAATCAAAGGCAAAACCGTCGGTAAAAACGTCCCGGAAATCGAGCGCCAAGCGCCGCGGCAGTGACTGCAAACTCAGCACGCCCAGCAGCTTGGCAATGCCGGGGTCGGCCTTTAAAAACTGGCCTGACTCAATATTGACATTGAATTGCCCACTCATGCTGGGGTAGTTGGGGCTCAGTGGTGAGCCGACCCAGCCCACCTGGCCCTCCATCTTGCCTTTGCCGCGCCGCACCACGCCAGGCATGCCAAAGCGGTTGAGCAGCTCGCCCGAGTCGGTAATGTCCAGCCTGAAGTTCAGTGCGGTGCGGCGTGTTTGCGCTGAAGGGTTGGCGACCGCTGCCTGGGCGTATAAAGCGACCCAATTGCCATTTGCAGTCAGCGTAGCCTCAGGTGAAATAACGTTGAATTTATTGAGCCGCCATTCACGCGTTGCTGGGTCACCCGCAACCGCACCCCGATTGACGGCGTCAATTTCAATACGGCCGAGCTTTTTGCCGCGCACTTCCATGTCATTGACCACAATGTCCAGCGCCGGCAAATTTGCCGGTTGCTCGTCCAGAAGGTTCTCAACATCCAGCGCACCGCTAGGTCCCACACTGAGCCGCGAGAGCCTGGCCAAAACCCGTGCTGGGCCTGCACTGCTGGCTTGGCGGTACTCGGCATAGCCGTTCAGCTCGCTGGCGTCCATGTTGGCGCGCCACGTCGCACCGTCGCGTGTGCCACCGATCACGAGGTTGTTGAATTTGCGGTTGCTAACCGTCAGCTCTTTGGCGCGAATAGCTATTTGGGTAGGGAAGTAGCTTTGGGCGCTTGCTGTTGTGCCGGTACCGGTGCCGGTGCGGGCAGGCGCAGCAGTAGCGATGCCATCGCCCACCGAGGCGCTGAGCACTTTCTCCCACGCGTCGATGTTGATGCTTGTCAGGTTAATGTTCGCGGCCACGCCATTGGCAGGGGACGGCGCAGATTCACCAGCTTCCAGCCCAACGCCGATGCTGCCGCGCACCACGCGCGGCTCTTGCGAAACACCGCCGCTGATATCGCGAACGTAAGCGGCGCTGGCGATACGCCCAATATTCAAAACCAACTGGTCTTGCAGCTTTTGCCCAGCGGCCATTGACTCGCGCAGCACCGAATTTTCAAAGCGGGTTGGCAGCAGCGCCTCCGCGCTTTTGTTCAAAGGTGCGGGCAACTTCAAAGCCAAGCCTTGCAAATTGCTGGTCAGCACCACTTCGGTTGCGCCACGCGTCACGCCAAACGTCGCGCTATAAGCCGTTGTGCCGCTGGCGTACTGCGCAAATCGGGCTGCTGCACCCAGGTCTTTAGCCTGCGCAATGGCTTCAGCCGATGCCGTTCCTTGCGCTCTGAAAATTACGCTGGGTTCAGTCTCAAGGCCTGTGCCAGGCGAGCGGCTGGCGGGGCGCATGCCGCCTTCAAAGCGGACTTCACCGCCCAGTACCTGCGCCTGCGCCGAAGGTACTGAAAAACCCTTTTCACTGAAAGTAGCCAAGCCGCGCAGCTTGGCCAGTGTTGGCGCGGTGGGCGACAGCCGAAGGTCATTGCCAGGCAGCGAGACCGTGCCGCGTACGGTGGTTTTATCGATGTTGTTGAGCGGTAAATTCAGCTGCAAGGCGTAGTCGCCGATGCCGGTTGCCGTCAATTTTTCAGCAGCGTTACCGGTCATGGCTGCCAGCGGCGAGGTGTTCACAAAACTTACTGCGCTGCTCAAAGGGCCTTTAAGCTTGGCCTGCAGCTCGACGGTGGAGCCGCTCATCAAATTAGGAATTTTTGCATCAGCGCGCAGCACCTGCAAGCCCGGCAGTCCCGCCACGCCGCTGGTAGCGTTATTGACTGCCAGCATGGCTTGGTCAAACACCAGTTCTCCGTTTAGCTCAGTCAATGCTGGCCACTGCGCTGCTCCTTGTGGTTGCGCCCACTTGGGCACATAGGCCAGAACGCCATTTTTAACCTGGGCTGATATTTTGAACTCGCCCTTTTTTGGGCTGTTGGAGCTTGGGTAGGGGATATCGTCTACTGCGCCTTTAACCTTGAAAGTCACGTTGCTTAAATCGCCCTGCACCACCGCGTCACGCACATAGTGGCGAACCTGGTCGGCCATTACCAGCGGCAAATAGCGGTGCACGCGCGCGCCGTTTGCGCGCGTGAGCACGCCTTGCAAATCCAGGTTGCCTAGCGAATGTTCGCCAGCTAATGCAACGGTGCCGGACCCGGTTGGGCCTGACTGCCAAGTGGCCTGCGCGGTGCCTTGCGCATCCGCGCTTGAAAATTTGACTCCCTGCAGAGCGACGTCAATTTTGTTGCCAACCAGCTTCCATTGCACATCGGCACTGAGCTGGTCAAACTCCACCTGAGAATCTTCAAACACCCCCGGCAGGTCGATGTGGCCTTTCGCAAGCGCCAGCGCGGCCTTGCCACCAGAGTGGGTCACGTCAAAGTCCAGCGATGCCCCCTTAATGCCGGGTCTGCCGGGCTGCGCGTGCCGTACTTGTGGGTAAGTGCCTGCTGATGCCTGGGACGTTGTGCCTGGCACTTTACTGGCACGCAAAATACTGCTTGGGAGCGCCAAAACCTCCAGAGCGCTCACCCGGCCTTTTGCGTTATAGGTCACCGCGCCTGAAACCGGTACTTGCCAGCTTGCCTGCACCACTTCAACCAGGCCTTTGGGCGCATAAGACGCCAGGGCAGCGTGGGTCTGCGTGCCCAGCGGCAGACGCAAAGCGACTTGCGTTAGCGCGGCCAAGTCCAGCTTGTCTGCCTTTAACGTGTTGTTCTGGGGGGTTTTGCCCGCCGCGCCCTGACTGGTGTAAGCCAGATCGCCGCCGGGCCAGGTCAAGCCGTCTCTAGTGGTAAAGCGCAAGCCCTCGGTGTTGAACTCGAAACCGCCATCCAGAAGTTTGACGCCGAGCCGACCTGCGGCCGAATTTAATGTCAACGGGCTCAACGCCTTGCCCAATTGCACATCTACCGCGCTGAGCACTACATCGGCGGTTGCACCAGTCACCTGGCCCTTGTCAATGTCAGCCCAAGCCCGCACGCCGCCAATGCCAGATTTTGGCGCAACGCCCAACGCGTCAAGCTTGACGTAAGGTTTGATTTGCGAGACATCCACCCGGCTGAAATCTGCGAAGAGTTGCCCCGACCAGTCGTGCCACTTTCCTGCGTCCAGCGCCAACAAGGGTTGCTTGAAAAGCCCGCGCAGGCTAAAACGCTCGCCCCATCCGGCGGGGGGCGTGGCATCAAAGCGCATCGCGTGCCTGCGTGGGCCGTTGCGCAGCACCGCATCGACTTGTTGCAGCGCCAGCGGCGGGGCGTCGGCCTGCTCGTCGGTCCAGCGGATGCTGCCGCCGCGGATGACAAATTCTGGTTGCGAGAAAAACCAGTCAGCAACATCACCGCCTCCAGTGTTTTTTGCGCCCACATCCAGTCCGCCGACGTAGACTTTTCCGTCGGCGGTGCGGCGAATATCCAGCGTTGGTTGGTCAACAACCAACTGCTCAAAACCTGCACCTAAAACAGAGGACGGCGAAAGTGCGACCAGCACCAGCGGAAGCTTGAGCGCTTCCCGGCCCTGCGGGTCCAGCAGCGCCACATCGCGCAACTCAAAAGACGGCATGAGCCCAGGCGAGCGCGCTGTAATTTGCCCTACCCGAACCGGAACCCCCAGAGCCTGCGTGGCCACGCTTTCAAGGCGTGGGCGAAAGTCGCCAATTCGCGGCACAATCCACGCGTGCAACACTCCCCAGCCCAATAACGTGACAAGCCACAACGCAACGACCAACCACAGAGCCACTCGAGCTGCCGTTGCCAGAAAATGCATGCGGGTCCAGGGGGCGGTTTGTCTCAAATCAAATGACTCGGTTGCTGAATTCGGCGGAATGCAAATTATGACTGCCAGCGTGCGTATCGGTTCCGCCGAGTTGCAACAACTTATCTAACGCAGCATGATGGCCTACAACCTTGAGTCGGCGATCTGTCCACCGGAGCAGGCTTTGCAGCGGTTGTCAAACCACTCGCGTTTTGTACAGCGGATTCGGCGGCGCTACAGCGCTGATTTGCGCCTGTTGCCTGCCGGCGCGCCGGTAGCCGCAACCATGCAGGTGGCGTTTGACACGCTTTTGCAAAATGGCTTGCCGTTGGGCGCGGCATTGCGCGTACTGCGCCAATTGGTGATGGAGCGCCTGGTGGTGCTTGACTGTGATGCCGAGGTTGGGCAGCGCGCAGATCTGAAAGTCGTCACCCGGGCAATGACCGAGCTGGCAGAGCTGGCTTTGAACGCAGCGGTAATTGATTCACAAAAAATGCTTGACGAGCTGCATGGTGCGCCTTTGGCGCCTGGCCGAGACCGTGCGCAAATGTGGGTGGTGGGCATGGGCAAGCTGGGCGCGCGCGAGCTAAATGTTTCGAGCGATATCGACCTGATCTACATCTACGACCACGACGGCCAAACCGCAGGTCGGCAACAAGGCGATGGGCGTGGACAAATCAGCAACCACGAATATTTTGCGTACCAGGTCAAGGCAATCTACAAGCTGATTGGCGAGACCACTGAGCACGGCTTTGTGTTTCGCGTGGACCTTGCCCTCAGGCCGCACGGCGGCAGTGGCCCGGCTGCGATGTCGCTCAGCGCGCTGGAAGACTATTTTCAGGCCCAAGGCCGCGAATGGGAACGCTTTGCGTGGCTTAAAAGTCGGGTGGTCGCGCCGCGCGATTGCATTCAAAGCGGCAACGCCCAGGCGCTGCGCACATCGGTGCTGCCGTTTGTGTTCAGGCGCTATCTGGACTACAGCGTGTTTGACGCGCTGCGCGTGTTGCATCGGCAAATACGCGAGCACGCTGCCAAGCGAAGCGCAGGGCATCCTGAACGCGCCAACGACGTGAAAATGTCGCGCGGCGGAATTCGTGAAATTGAATTCACCGTGCAACTTTTGCAAGTAGTGCGCGGTGGCCAGTTCCCTGAACTGCGCACCCGTTCGACGGTAGATGCGCTAGCGCGCCTGGCCAAGGCGGGTTTGATGGACGTGACAACGGCTGATGCATTCAGCGCCGCATACGATTTTTTGCGGCATGCCGAGCACCGCATTCAATACCTCGATGACCAGCAAACCCACGCCCTGCCAACCCGCGACGACGACTTGGTCTGGATTGCGCACAGCATGGGCTTTGCTGACTGCTGCCACTTTTTGCACGCGCTTGACGCCCACCGTGAATTTGTAGCCGGTGAATTTGACAAACTGCTGGGCGGAAAACCTGACTGCAAGGGCTGCAACAAAGGTACTGGTCCCGGCGCGTCGAGCAACGCGCCCGCGCCGCTGCTCGATGATGTGCTGGAGCATCTGTCCAGCCAGTGGCCCGACCAGTTTCGGGCACGACTGGCTACGTGGCGTCAACATCCGAAGGTGCTTGGCCTGCGTGATGAGTCTCGCGCCCGGCTCGCGCAGCTCGTGCAGCGCACGGCGCAGTGGCTCGCTGAAGGCTCGGTCAGTGAAGACGCAGCGCTGCGCATCATGGACTGGATTGAGCCGCTTCTACGGCGCGAAAGTTACCTGGCGCTGCTGCTTGAGCGCCCTGCAGTGCACCAGCGGCTGCTGCGCTTGCTGGGGGCTGCCAAGTGGCCAGCGCGCTACCTGCTGCGCCACCCCGGCGTGATTGATGAGCTGGCCAACAGCGACATGCTCAATGAGCGGTTTAGCGCAGCGAGCTACACCGAAGAGTTGCGCCAGCGGCTGGAGTCTGTCAGACGCACTGGTGAGGACGATGAAGAAACTTGCCTGAACGTTCTGAGGCGCGCGCACCACGCCGAAGTGTTCCGTACGTTGGCACGCGATGTAGAGGGCGTTTTAACCGTTGAGCAAGTGGCCGACGACTTGAGCGCACTGGCTGAAGCCACGCTCAGCGTGGCACTCGGCTGGTGCTGGCAGCGGCTCAAAAACAAGCACACAGAGGTTCCGCAACTGGCCGTCATTGCCTACGGAAAGCTGGGAGGCAAAGAGCTGGGTTATGGCAGCGACCTGGACATTGTGTTTGTGTACCAGGACGACCATGAGCAAGCTGCCGAGGTTTATGCAACTTTGACTCGCAAGCTCATTAACTGGCTGACGGTAAAAACCAGCGAAGGCGATTTGTTTGAGATTGACACAGCGCTGCGCCCCAACGGTAACTCGGGCCTGCTGGTCACTAGCTTCACCGCGTACGCTAACTACCAGCAGCAGCGCGGTAGCAACACGGCGTGGACGTGGGAGCACCAGGCCATGACGCGAGCGCGCTTTGTGTTGGGTGCTGAGCCGCTGCGCGAGCAGTTTGAGGCGATCCGCACTGGCGTGATAACTGCACCGCGCGACATCGCACTTTTAAAAACTGAAATTGTTGCGATGCGCAGAAAAGTCAGTGCGGCGCGGCCAGTGAAAAGCGGGCTGTTCGACGTCAAGCACAGCCCCGGCGGACTGGTCGACGCGGAATTTGCAGTGCAGTTTTTGGTGCTGTCGCAGTCTGGAGCGCACCCTGCTTTGGCCGACAACGTTGGCAATATAGCGCTGCTGCTCAGGGCTGAGCAGGCCGGGCTGCTTCCGCTTGGGGTAGGCAATGCGGCTGCTTCGGCTTACCGCGAGTTGCGCCGCGTGCAGCACAATGCCCGCCTCAATGAAGCGCCCACCCAGGTCGGTTTGGGTGAGTTGACCCGCGAGCGCGAAGCGATTGAACAGCTTTGGGCTGCCACGTTCGAGCGCGACCCGTTGGGACGCCCTGCTGCTTGATGCTGGCGCTTCGGCGTGCATTGAGCCCATGTGAAGGCAATGTAAAACTTTGAGTCAGACTGCCGATTGTTAATCAATCGTTTGATTTGTATGGTTAAATTCGCCGCATGCGAGAAGACTCCACCAAAACTACAAATACAACCCAAACGATCCCGGCAGTTTCAGTTCGCGCGCACGCCATATCGCGCAAATCGACCCAGCAACCCAGGCTGGCGAAGGGCGCCGCACCCAAGGAGCCACCAGACCTGTTGGCCGAGCAGCGCGGAGTTCGCGCCAGCGGCATCGAAGCGCGCCAGCAACTGATGACGGCTGCGCTGCGGTTGTTTTCCGAAAAAGGCTTTGCCAAAACCTCTACGCGCGCCATCTCCCAGGCCGCAGGCGTCAACATCGCATCGATCAGCTATTACTTTGGCGACAAGGCAGGCCTGTACCGTGCGATGTTCAAGGAGCCGATGGGCGGGCCTGAGCAAGACCTTTCGCTGTTCGCTCAGCCGCATTTCACGCTGCGTCAATCGCTGGTTGGTTTTATTGCCAGTTTTTTGGAGCCAATGAAGCAGGGCGAGTTGGTGCAGCAGTGCATGCGTCTGCATTTTCGCGAGATGTTGGAGCCTACCGGTGTGTGGGCGCACGAGATCGACCAGAGCATCAAGCCGGCGCATGCGGCGCTTTTGGCTCTTTTGGGCCGTCATTTGGGCGTCAAGACGGCTGACGACGATTTGCATCGGTTGGCGTTCGGCATTGGTGGTTTGGCGCTGCATCTTTACATGGCGCGTGATGTTATCGAAGCTATTCGGCCGCGTTTGCTCCAGACTTCCAAGTCGATCGATCTGTGGGCTACTCAAATGGTCGACCAGGCCGAGGCAATGGTGGAGCTTGAGGCAGCGCGGCGCAAAGGGTCAAAAAAATGATGATGTTTCCTCGGCCTCAACGCCTGTTTCGCGGTGCGGCAAACCGCCCGGCAAAGCTGTTCATCAGCTTGGCGGTCGGCGCACTTGTGCTGGGTGGCTGCGCAGTGACTTCGCCGCCGCGCGCTGTCGATGCAGACATGCCCGCGCAGTGGCAGGCTGCTTTGCCCACGGCCGCAGCGGGCGCAGGAGTTGCGCACAACGCCAGCTTGGGTAGCTTGTCTGCCTGGTGGCAGCTGCAAAATGACGCGCTGCTGGTAGAGCTCATTGATGCGGCGCAACGCGTTGCCCCATCCATCATCACTGCGCGTGCCAACATTGCGCAGGCGCGTGCTGCGCGCAGCATTTCAGGCGGCGCGTTGCTGCCGTCGCTCGATGGCGTGGGCAGCATCAGCAGGGGCTCAGCGGCACAGGGCGGCGCGCCGGGCGGTGGCTCAGGCTCAGCCATTGCCACCACGGCCCAGTTGGGTCTGCAAGCCAGCTGGGAAGTGGACGTGTTCGGTAAAAACGCAGCCAAGCGCGACGCCGCTGATGAGCGCTTGTTGGCCAGCCAGGCCCAGTGGCACGACGCGCGTGTGGTGATGGCTGCAGAATTAGCCAGCCAGTACTACAGCTTGCGCTCATGCGAAAAGCAGCTGGCTGTCACCGCACGTGATGCCCAGTCGCGGCTTGAGACCAGCCGCCTGACGGCGCTCGCAACCCAGGCCGGATTTGGTGCGCCAGCCGTCGCTGCCTTGGCCAGAGCCAGCGCCGCCGAAGGCGCTAGCCGCTTGACCCAGCAGCGTGCGCAGTGCGCGGTAATCGTCAAGGCGCTGGTGGCACTGACTGCACTTGACGAGCCGTTGCTGGCGCAAAAACTCGCCAGGTCGCTGCTCGAAGCCCCTGACGGTCAACCACAACAAGTCATTGTGCAAGTGGCCAGTGTGCCCGCCCAGGCGCTTGGCCAACGGCCCGATGTGTACAGCGCTGCGCGGGATGTGTCGGCAGCCAGTTTTGACGTGGGCAGTGCAGCCGCTGCACGCTTGCCGCG
>JANPDQ010000196.1:0-3594 GCA_031431575.1 Polaromonas sp. | reverse complement strand
ACAGCCACGGGCGTGTTGCGCTTGGTAATGACTTGCGGTGTGCTTTGAGCTGCTTGAATTAAAAAAGACAGCTGCTGGCGGGATTGAGCAATTGATATAGACATAAAAACCTTTCATGTACATTTTAATTTTACATTATGTACGTTTCATTGTTCGTAGAAAGTCGGAGGTATGAACAGGCAGCATGTTGATGTGGCGGTCATGTTGGGGACGAATTTTTAAAAAGATAGCGCCGAATATCGGCTGGTTGCGGCTTTAAACCGGGTTGCAAAACGCGCTTGCCAAACTTCAAAAGTCAGGCAAACTACTGTACGTAAATACAGTATTTTAAACGCATTTCCAACCTATTTTCAGTGTGACCACGCTACCCAAAACCCTCGACCTAACTGAGCTGATCGGTATCAACCACGTCTGGCGCGCAGGCTCGCTGGGCGCTGCCGCCGTGCAAACCATCAGCACAGGTTACGACGCACTCAGCCACGTGTTGCCGGGCGGCGGATGGCCGTGCGGCGCCATGACTGAGGTGCTGCAGGCCCAATCTGGTCAGCATGAATGGGGTTTGGTTGCGCCTGCGCTCGGTGCGCTGCAGGCCACGTCGCCTGATGCGTTGGTGGTGCTGGTTGGCGCGCCGTATTGCCCGTTTGGCCCGGCACTGGGCGCGCGCCAGATCAATATGCAACGCCTTTTAAGTATCAGTGCTGTAAAAAGTGTCGCGCAAAACGACAGCCCCGCCATGCTGTGGGCCACGCGTGAGGCGCTGCAATGCGCCGATGTAGGTGCAGTGCTGGCCTGGCTGCCTGATGCCCGAGGCGCGCATTTGCGGCGCTTGCAAATTGCGGCACTTAGCTCAAACAAGTTGCTGTTTGTTTTCAGGCCCCTGCAGGCGCAGAACGATGCATCGCCTGCGCCGCTGCGCCTGAAGTTGGCGGGCATTGTTCAAAACGCAAGCACGGCAGGGCACAACCTGCAAATTGATGTGTTCAAGCGCCGCGGGCCTCTGGCAGCTTCGCCGGTGCTGATTGACACCCGCCCACCCCGGCTGGCCGCGCTGCTGGTCGCTAGTGGCGAGCGCGTTCACCAGCATGCGCCTGAACCTGCACCGGTGTTGTTTGATTTATCAGACATTTTGAGAAAGCCACTCCATGCGCTGGATCGCACTGCAAGCTTGCAGCATTGAGCCTGCGGCCGCCGTTGATGGGGCGCAGCAAGCCGCGCCGCTTGTCGTCAGTGCTGCGGCTGCACAACAAGCCATCGGCGCTATTGCGCTCAGCTTCACGCCGCGCGTGGCCCTGTGCGGCAATGCTGTGGTGCTTGAGGTCTCAGGCAGCCTGCGCCTGTTTGACGGGCTGCAGAAGCTGGCCGCCTTGCTGGAGGCCCGCCTGCATGCGTTTTTTAAGCAAAATAGCCTTGTGGCGCAAATAATACGGGCGCAAGCAGCTACATCTTTAATAGCAATTGGGCGCTTGAGTCTACTGCGCGCAGGCCAAAAAGTCCCCGCGCGCATAGCCGATATGCCCATGCACGCGCTTGCCGCAACACATCCGCACCTGGCCGTGCTGGAGCGCACCGGCTGCCGCACCTGGGGCGACTTGCTTGGCCTGCCACGCGCGGGCGTGGCCCGGCGTTTTGGCGCTCCTTTGCTTGCTGCGCTTGACCAGGCCCGCGGTGCGCTGCCCGAGTCTTATGTGTGGCACGTGCTGCCCGAGCAGTTTGAGCAAAAAATCGAGCTGGACGCGCTGGTGATTCAAGCCCCCGCGCTGATGGCTGGCGTTGATGTGCTCCTGGTACAACTACACGCTTGGTTGCTGGGCCGCCAAAGCGGGCTGTGCGCGCTTCAAGTCGTTTGGCACCTGGACAAGCGCCGCGATGTAGCACCTACAGGTGAGCTAACGGTGCGCACCGCCCAGCCCGCACAAGATCTGAGGCACGTAGCGCGGCTGATCACCGAGCGGCTGAATCAGGAGCGCCTTGCTGCGCCGGTACACAGCATCACATTGCTGTCGCTTGAAACCGTAAGCTTGCGAGACGCCGCTTTAGCCACCGCCAGCTTGCTGATGGAGCCCAAGCAGCAAGGCGTGAGCAGTATGCAGTTTATTGAGCGTTTGAGCGCGCGGCTGGGCGCAGCCAGTGTGGAGGTGTGGCAACCGCAAGCCGACCACCGGCCCGAGGCCATGCAGCGCTGGGTGACTGCGGGCGAGGGCGAAGACAGCAACCAATACACTACTAAATCAATAGCTGCTTGCGCCCGTATTGCTTGCGCTAAAGGCATAAAAGGCATAAAAGACATTAAAAAAGGCCTTGAAACTGATGCTAAAACCGATGCCCTGTACCCCACCTGGTTGCTGCGCCAGCCGCTAAAACTGAGCGCCAAAGCAGGCGCGCCGCTCTACCTGGGCCCACTCGTCAAGCTGGCCGGGCCGCAGCGCCTGGAGGCCACGGGCTGGTTGATTTCCAAAGAGACTGGTAAAGAAGACATTGAGCCCGCACTGCGCGACTACTTTATTTACCGCACCAGCCAGGGCGTGCTGCTGTGGATTTACAGCGAGCGCCTGGCGCTTGGCGAGCGTGATCACGTTCAACGCGAGTGGTATTTGCAAGGAGTTTTTGCGTAATGTTGCCCGCTTATGCCGAACTCCACGCGCTCAGCAACTTCAGCTTTCAGCGCGGCGCATCGCATGCTGAAGAGCTGGTGGAGCGCGCCGCTGCACTGGGCTACAGCGCCATTGCCATTACCGACGAATGCTCGGTCGCTGGCGTGGTTCGCGCCCATGGCGAGGCTAAAAAGCACAGATTGCAATTGCTGCCCGGGGCTGAGTTTTTGGTGCAGTGCGCGCATCCTTTTCGGCTGGTGGTGTTGCCGCACAACGCCACCGGTTGGGGCAACCTGTGCGAGCTCATTACCCAGGCCAAAGCAGCGGGCGACATGCTTGAAAAAGGCAGCTATCTGGTCACACCAGAGTCCGACTTGTCTATCCTGCAAGACTGTGAAGTTATTTTTTGCTTGCCACAAGGCACTATCGATACAGAAGCTGCTTGCGCCCATATTAATTGGGTAAAGGACCTTTTCGGCATCAATTTATGGATAGCAGTCGAGCTGCTGCAGACGCTTGATGATGCGCTGCGCTTACAGCAGTTGCAGACTTTGGCTAAGCAAACCGGCGTGCCGTTGGTAGCCAGCGGTGGGGTAGTAATGCACGTGCGCTCCCGCAAGCCGCTGCACGATGTGATCACTGCCGTCGGTATGAATTGCACCGTACACGAATGCGGTTTTGCCCTAGCGCCCAACGCCGAGGCACACCTGCGCCCGCGCATGCGCCTGGCCAGCTTGTACCCTCCCGAGCTGCTGGCCGCCACGTTAGAGATTGCCCGGCGCTGCACGTTTAATCTGGACGAAATTCGCGACCTGTACCGCTACCCGCAAGGCGCGGTAAAGCGTGATGAATCGCCCATGGACTGCCTGCGCCGCTTGACGACTCTAGGTGCCCAACAACGCTACCCGCAAGGCTTGCCTGAAAAAATCAGCACGCAATTAGCCCACGAGCTGGCGTTGATTGACGAGCTGGGCTACGCGATGTATTTCATCACTGTGCATGA
>JANPDQ010000195.1:0-10494 GCA_031431575.1 Polaromonas sp. | reverse complement strand
TTGATTGCCGACCTGCGCAATGTGGTGGCGGGCGATTCATCACCCGACGGAAAAGGCGTACTGGCAATTGAACGCGGCATTGAAGTCGGCCACGTTTTTTACCTCGGTACCAAGTACAGCAAAGCCATGAACGCCACCTTTTTGGGTGACAACGGCAAACCGCAGTTTCTGGAAATGGGTTGCTACGGCATTGGCATCACGCGGCTGCCCGCCGCCGCAATTGAGCAAAACCACGATGCCAAAGGCATCATCTGGCCGGATGCGATTGCGCCGTTTACGGTGGTGTTGTGCCCCATCAGCCCGGACCGATTTGCAGATGTAAAAGCGGCTGCCGACACGTTGTATGCAGAGCTGCTAGCCGCCGGAGTCGACGTGATTCTGGACGACCGCAACGAGCGCCCCGGCGCCATGTTTGCCGACTGGGAACTGATTGGCGTGCCACACCGCGTGACGATTGGTGACCGGACTCTCAAAGAGGGCCACGTTGAATACCAGCACCGTCGCGACGAGGCGGCGACCCCTGTCAAAACGGGCGACGCTTTTGCTTTTCTCAAGGGCAAGCTAGGCCTGTGAACCCGCCTGTTTTTAATAGAAGATTGGCCTTGCAAAGCACATTAATCGGGTGCGGGCAGCTTCTTTTTTCAGAGCAAGTACATGCCGGTGGCCAGCTGGAAGAGCCACTGATTGACTCCGTGCGCACGGCACTCACATCTGCGGTCGCCAATCAGGCGCCACCGGTACCAGACTTCACGGACCCAGAGGCCAGACTAAAGTACCTGCGCTGGCTGGCGGCCATGAGCGACCGGTTGTACAAGAAAAAAACAGAGCCGCAAATTCGCCAGGAGTTTTTGCAAACTGTCTGGTACGAAAGCAAACGGGCGGGACTTGACCAGGCACTGGTGCTGGGTCTGATTCAAGTCGAAAGCAATTTCAGAAGACACGCCATCAGCGTGGTGGGCGCGCGCGGCTACATGCAGGTGATGCCGTTTTGGACCCGCGTGATTGGCGACAGCGACCCGTCAAAACTGTTCCATATGCAAACCAACCTGCGTTTTGGATGCGTGATTTTGCGGCACTACCTTGACCGCGAAAAAGGTGATCTGTTTCTGGGCTTGGGCCGTTACAACGGCTCGCGCGGCAAATCCCCCTACCCCGATGCCGTTCTGGGTGCCAGGCGATTGTGGGAATTTGCAGTCTAGGAGCCTAGGCTGCAGATGCACAAAGCACTCTAGCCATTTATCAAAATGCTATTAAATACATAGCAGTTTGCGCCCAAATTGATTGGGCTATAAACCCATTTGTTTAATATTTTCGGTCTTTTAGTGCCTGCGGCGGCCAAACGCTTGCGCGCAATATGAAGGCCCACCAGCGCTACTTTTTCGGGCGATTAAACGCCTTTTTCAAGCCGCCGACTTGGCTTTTGGCAGCGGCAAAGTCTTCATGGCGCATGGTGTTTTCAATCCCGTTGATAAGGCTGTTCAACGCATCAGCTCTGGATTTGGAGCTGGCCTTGCTGTTGTGCGGTGCTTTGGTACCGCGTGTTTTGCGTAAGGTGTTGCTGCCAGCGGTTGCGCCACCGAGCCAACCTATTCGTTTTCCCTGTTCCATTTTTTGCAATACGTGCCAAGCCGCCAGTTCCAGCGCTGGCAGCGCCGTTCCGTGCGCAGGCACCCAGGCCGAGACAATGCGCGCCGTTTGCGCCATGGGTGCGCTGTGGCTGGCAACCGCCATGATGCGGCTGATGATTTTTTGGGCCAGGGCATTTCCCAGTGTGGCGTCTTGCTGCATTTCGACCAACACGCCAAACGCATTCGTTGAAATGCGGGCAACGGTGTCGACCACAGAAATACTCGACGACAGGGCAGCGGCCATTTGCACCATGCCAGACTCAAAGCCTTCACCGCCGTAACGCTCTTGCAACGAATCGCGGTTGCTTACCGCGACAAATAAAAAAAGCGCGTTTACATTTCGGGGCTGTGCATCACGACTGATTTTGGCCAGCTTGCGCTCAAATACGTCCCGGTTCAACAGACCCGTGAGCGCGTCGCGCCCCGGAGAACGCTCGGCACGCGCAACAACGCGGTTGCCATGCCGGTATTGCAGCAGCAGCGCTAGCAGCAACAAGGTGTTGGAGACCAAAAAAGAAAATGCCGTGATGGAAAAGCTGAAGGTGCCGTCAAGGTGTCCCCAATAAGACGCAATCGGCGCGAAGACTCCTGCGCAGAGCAACATCACAGCAGCCAGCGACAAAACACCATGCGGTTGACCACGCACCACACTGCCCAGCGCAATGCCTAGGCCAAAGACCAAACTTGCTATCAAAAAAGGTGACAGCAGCGCCCACTGAATCGTGCGCTCAACGGTAAAAAGCATGATCAGTACTGCCGCCAAACTTCCCACAAGCCAGAATGTTGAGGCGCGGGCAACCCACTTGGAATAGTACTTTTGCGCCACGACAGTGCTAATCGTCCACGGCACAATCGCGCCAAAAACTGCTGCAGAAATGTATTTGACGTAGTCATTAAACCAAGTGGTACCGGTTCCAAAATAAACACCAAAAACCCCGCCCTGGCCCGCAGTCACTAAAAAAATACTTATGGAATAAACACCCACAGCCACAAAAGCAAAGCGCCTGAAGATTGCCGCTGCACCGATGCACAGCAGCAGGCTGATCAAGGCCATCGCCAAGCCTGCGCCCACCTCTAAATTGGAAAGCGCGCGTTGCTCCCTGTAAGCTGGGTCGCCCCACAAAATCACCGGGCTCGGAAACAAGCCGGGCACCGGAATTTCCACCACGATGTGCAGCTCACCCGCTTTGGGCGGTATGACAAATACCGGTGCAGTGTTGGCAAAGGGCCACTTCACCATCGGAACCTGGTCGCCAGCTGTGGCTTGCGTCCAGGCCTCGTCGTTGTAGCGGTAGCTCAGGTGCACAACATCCAGGCGGGGCATGGGTAGCTCGACCAACAAACTATGGGGGCTGGCGCCAACCAATAACGACACTCTGCCTACCAGCCGCTCACCATTTTTGACGGTCACGGGCGCGGCCGCGCCGGATTTGAACTGGCTGTCTGGCCAGAGCCACACCGCCTGCGCGTCCAGTGGCAATGAAGGCGCTGCACCCGCGCCTGGCACCATCGTGGTTTGCCATGACGACCGCACATCCATCCGCAATCTTGCGCGGTCTTGCGGGCTCACATCCAGCTGCGGTGCAGCCAACAGCGCCCCGCCCAGCCAGCATTGCAGCCAGAGCGCCAATGTCAGGCAAAGGGAGCTAAGCAGTTTCAAGCGCATTTGAAAATAATTATCCGTTACGTCTGCTGGTGGCGGGGCGGTGCATCACCAACTCACCAAGGGTAGACAAAACTAAACAGAGCTGAACCCAACAGAATCAACAGAGCTGACCGGGGCCTGAGAGTTCAACCGACGCAGTACTGGTGAAAGAAGCGGCATCAACTGACATTGCAGGCTGCCTGCAGGCGCTACGCTTTCTGCATGATGGATGTAAGCCCTTCTGCCCACCAGGCTGCGCGCTCCGGCGCGCTTTTTATCGTGATGAACGCCGCCTCTGGCCACAAAGACTCGGGCGATGAGCGGCGGGTCATCTCGGACGTTTTTACCGCCGCTGGCCGCTCGTTTGAATTTTTGGAAATAGACAAGCCAGAAAACATTGGCGCGGTGTGTGCAAAAGCTGTGGCGCTAGCGCAGGCGCAAGGCGGCGTGGTGGTGGCCGCTGGCGGCGACGGCACCGTCAATGCGGTTGCCGGTGCCGTGCTGCGCAGCAGTTGCCCATTTGGCGTGTTGCCGCAAGGTACGTTCAACTACTTTGGCCGCACCAACGGCATACCGCAAGACGCCAAGGCCGCAGCCGAGGCGCTGCTGGGTGCCAGCATTTCGCCCGTCAGCGTGGGCGAGGTCAATGGCCGCGTGTTTCTGGTCAACGCCAGTTTGGGCCTGTACCCTCAATTGCTTGAAGACCGTGAAGCATGGAAGCAGCAATTTGGCCGCAGTCGCCTGGTGGCTTTTGCATCGGGGCTGGCAACGGTATTCAAGGCGCGCGGCCAGCTGCGGCTTGAAATTGAGCTGGCCGGTAAAACTACCACCCTGCGCACTCCCACGCTGTTCATCGGTAACAACCATCTTCAACTCGCACAGGTCGGCATTGATGAAGCGCATGCTCAAGCAGTAAACCAGGGCGCTCTGGCGGGCATTGCACCCCGCCCCATCGGCACGCTGGCGCTGTTTGGCCTGCTGGCGCGCGGGGCAATCGGCCGACTTGGCGACGCAGACAATATTGACAGTTTTTCATTTCGGCGGTTAAAAGTTGCGGTGCGCGGGAAGCGGCGGATCAAAGTCGCCACCGACGGAGAAGTGGTGTGGATGGGGTTGCCGCTGGTGTTTCAGGTGGCGGACACGCCGCTTCTTTTGATGGTGCCCGCACCCGCTGACCGAGCCGAGATTGCATGACCACCCTGCTACAAATTTCAGACATGCATTTTGGCACTGAGCAGCCGCACGTCATGCAGGCGCTTGAGGCGTTGTCGCGCGAAAAAATGCCCGACGTGCTGGTTGTTTCGGGCGACATCACACAACGCGCCACGCCCGCCCAATTTGCACAGGCGCGCGCGTTTTGCGACCGGCTGAACGTTGCGCACATGTTGGCTGTGCCAGGCAACCACGACATTGCGCTGTTTAACCTTTTCGCCCGCGTTGTGCGGCCGTACGCTGCGTACCGAAGGGCGTTTGGCGAGGCATTGGAGCCGCACCTGCAAACGTCGTTGCTGAGCATCACTGCGGTCAACACCACACGCTGGTGGCGGCATAAAAATGGGCAAATCTCAGCTGCGCAAATCGAGCGTGTGTGCAAACTACTGTCAAACGCAACAGCGCAGCAACTTCGTATCGTGGTGGTGCACCAGCCAGTGCATGTGCTGCGCGCGCAAGACGAGCACGACCGCCTTAAAGGCTGGCACGCAGCCGTGCAGGCCTGGTCTGCAGCCGGCGCAGACATCGTGATGGGCGGGCACATTCACCTGCCGTACGTGTGCGAGCTCTCCAAGCTAGTCGATGGCCTGGCGCGGCGCATGTGGTGCGTGCAGGCGGGAACTGCGGTTTCAAGCCGTATTCGGCGAGAAGCGCCCAACTCGGTGAATTTGATTGTCTTTGCGCGTGGTGTGCACGGCTTGCGCTGCAGCGTTGAGCGCTGGGACTATCAAAAAACAATCGAAAAAGACAACGAAAAAGACAAACCGCAAGGCCGGTTTACGTTGGTACACACCAGTGATTTAAACTTGCAGCGCGACTAAATTGCTATTAATTCAGAAGCTGCCTGCGCCCGTACTAATTGGGCTAAGAACCTAAAAAGCATTAAATTCCGTCTAAAAACGAGGTTAAAACTGCTGTGAACGCCGGCAAATCCTCAAAATACGGCAGCGCCCCGCCCTCCACTTTATAAAAATGCCAGTTGGGTTTGTGCGATACCGTTTTGCTGCCCTGGTAGTCGGTAAAGTCGCCTCGCGTGGCCATCGTCACGCAGACTGGGCAGTCGATGGCTTCATACAAGGTGTTGATGTCGTTGCTAAATAAATACGCCGACACAAAATAAAACGGCGCGTGTTTGGAGCCTGGCTGGCGGGTGGTCAGCACCGCGTAGCGCCACAGCGCTTCATCGATCTTTTTGGTGCCAAAAGTGCGCTGCAAGAAATAGCGAATCACGCCGGGCCGCGTCAGGTTTCGATAAATACCATCTGACCAGAACGGCCAGGTAAACAGCTTGTACAACCAAGGCAAGCCAAGGTTGGAGCCCGGCGGGCCATAGCGCCGCTTCGCGCGGCTAAAACCGGTGGGGCTGACGAGCGCAACGCGACGAATGCTTTGCGGCGCTTCGCGCTGTGCCCGCGCCGCGTACTCACAACCCAGCGACACGCCCAGCACATCCACAGCAGCGCCGCCGTGGGCTTTGCGCATTACATCGACCAGCGTCAACACCGTATCGGTCATCAAGCGCGGGGTGTAAGCACGGTCAGCCCGGCTTGAAAATCCAAACCCCGGCAGGTCAAGCGCGTACACAGGGCGCGTTGTGCGGTAGTGGTCAAACAGCGGCGCAACTTCTGCCGCTGAGCCCGCAGCATTGACGCTGTGAATCAACAAAAGCGGCGTCTGCTCCTTTGCAGCTTGTGCAGGTGTCGCGTGGTAGTAGCTGATGGGGCCGGCGGGCGAGTCCATCTCAATGCGCTCGGCCGCCAGTGCCAGCGGCAAAGTGGGTGCAGGGGTCAAACGGTGAGCAGAGTTCAAGGGCAGATTATTAGTTTTTGCTATGATTAACAGAGCGGCTTACGCCTGTATTTATTGCGCTACAGCATGAAAAGATGCTTAAAACCGTCGAAAAAGGTATTTTAAGCCGCCTTTTCAGCTGCAACGGCAACTGTTCCGGTCAAACGATGGTACTTCTCCCACAGCATCGGCTTGCTTTCAACATGCTGCGGGCTGACCGGAATGCACGCCACTGGGCAGACCTGCACGCACTGCGGCTCGTCAAAGTGGCCAACGCACTCAGTGCATTTGTTGGGGTCGATTTCATAAATGTCTTTACCCATGTAGATGGCCTGGTTCGGGCATTCGGGCTCGCACACGTCACAGTTGATGCATTCGTCAGTGATTAACAGCGCCATGTTTAGTGTGCCTTCGCAACGTTCAACGCTGCCAGCACGTCAGCAGTGACCATCTGGCTGACGTCGCCGCCAAGTTTGCTGATTTCACGCACCAGCGTGCTGCTGATGCAGGCCACCGGCGCGTCTGGCAGCAAGAAAACCGTTTCGACTTGGGGGCTAAGCTTGCGGTTCATCGCGGCCATTTGCGCTTCGTAGTCAAAATCAGCGACGTTGCGAATGCCGCGCACCACAGCGATTGCGTTGTGCGCTTTGCAAAAATCCACAATCAAGCCGTCAAACGGCAGCACAGTCACATTTGCTACGTTTTTGAGAGCTGCTTGCGACAATGAAACGCGGGCTTCAAGGCTAAACAGCGTTTTTTTGTGGTGCGCCACGGCAACGGCAACGATGAGCTGGTCGAACAAACTGGCAGCGCGTTTGACCACGTCCAGATGGCCCAGCGTGATGGGGTCAAACGTGCCGGAATACACCGCAGTGCGCACAGGGTGGGTCATGGCTAAATTATGCGCTTGCTGTATCTAGGGGCTCAGCCGTCCCGACGGGTGCTTTGACCAGCAAATGGAAATGCACTGCACCGGCTTTGCCAAAGCGGTGAACCGCCAAGCCGAAAGGAGCCAGCTCAGCGTCTAGCCACGGCTTGGGCGCTTCAAGATACACAAAACCTGGCACCCCAATTGCCACCGCCGCTGCTTTTAATGCGGGCTCAAACGCGTTCGACTCATACGGCGGGTCTAAAAAAACAAGTTGCAAACTGGCTGCGCTGATGCGGCGCAGCAAACTGACGCCATCGCCGCGCTCGACTTTGACAGCATCAGCTTTGAGTTTGGTTTGCGTAGCCTTGAGCTTATCTGCCAAAGCGCCGTCTTGCTCACACAAAATGACGTCTTGCGCGCCGCGCGAGGCGGCTTCAAAACCCAGCACGCCCGTGCCTGCAAATGCGTCCACACAGCGCCAGCCAGTCAGGTCTTGGCCAAGCCAATTAAAAAGCGTTTCCCGCACGCGGTCTGGCGTGGGGCGCAGCCCAGCCACCGACGCTACAGGCAACTTGCTGCGTTTGTACAGCCCGCCAATAATGCGGACTTCACCGGGCGGAATGGTTTTGCGGCCCACGACTTTGCCTGATTTGACAGGTTTTTTGGTGGGATCTTTTTGCGGTTTTTCGGCGGCGACTTGCGGTGTGTACTTCATGAATCTTTAACGCTTTTTTACGGCTTTGCGCCCAATACGACAGTCACCATTTTGTCAGGTTGGAGCTTTGCAGAAAACGCAGCTTTTATGTCTTGCGCCGTGACTTTGCTGACCTGCTCAGTCCAGGTGTCGAGGTAGGTCAAGGGCAGGTCGTTCCACGCAATGCTGCTGATGTTGCCGAGCAACTTGCGGTTGCTATCGATTAGAAGCGCAAACCCGCCGACCAGGTTGTCTTTTGCGGCTTTTAGTTCGTCGTCTGTCGGGCCGTTGGCAACAAATTCTTTCACGACAGTGCGCGCCACATCCAGCGCCTGCGCGGCTTGGTCTGGCCGGGTTTGCAAGCTGACGGTGAACGAGCCAGCGTGCAGGCCAGGCTGAAAGTAGCTGTACGCGCCGTACGTCAAGCCGCGCTTTTCACGCACCTCGTTTTGCAGGCGTGACACAAATCCGCCGCCGCCCAAAATGTAGTTGCCGACCAGCAGCGGGAAGTAGTCGGGGTCATCGCGCTTGTAGCCGGGCTGGCCAATCAGTACTTGTGCCTGCGCTGCGTCAAACGTGATGTTTTTTTGCTGGGCTGATGCCAGCGGTGCCACCTCAGCTATTGCCGTCGGTGCAGGCAGGCTGGCACACGCAACTTGCGGCAAGCGCGCCAGCAATTGCTGGGCGATGGCGTCAGCTTGCGCGCGAGTGACTGCGCCCACCATGCTGATGCGGGCGCGGCACACCGCAACGCCGCTGGCGTAAAAGGCACGCATGTCAGCGGTAGTGATGTTGCCAACGCTGGCTTCCGTGACTTCATAGCCATACGGGTGGCTGCCGTACACCGCACTGGTAAAGGCGCGGCCCGCAACCGAGCCTGGCCGGGTGTAGGACTCTTTGAGGTTGGCAATGATTTTTTGGCGATCACGCTGCCAGACGGCATCTGGAAAAGACGGCTCACCGATTTGGCGCGCCGCCAGCGCGACGGCTTTGGCCAGCAAATCCGGCTCGGTCAATGTGCGCTATGAAAAGCTCATGCGGTCGCCGCCAGCGCTGGCATCAAACTGCGCACCCAAATCGGCCCAGGCTTCGCCTAGCGCGTTTTCATCGAGCGCGGGCATGCCGCCGCGCGCCGCGATGCCCTTGCCCGCAAGTGACGCACTCACGCTGGCAAGGCCCGCTTTGCTGGCCGGGTCACGGCGACTGCCTGCGTCAAAATCAATTTGCACGTCGAGCATGGCAATGGCCGGGCTTTCAACCAGGTACACCGCAGCACCGCTGGGCTGTACCCAGGTCTGAATCGGGATGGCGGCATAAGAATTTATGCCAAACAGGGCTGTAGCGCAATAAATTAGGGCGCAAGCAGCTACATATTTAATAGCTTTTGAAGTACTCTTGGTCATGGAATAAGTCGTCATCGGTTAGTAATTAGTCAGTGCCTCGAACCTGCTGCACCGGGCAACCGAACGCGCGGCTTTCGGTTCGGGTCCAACGGCTGCGGCACCAGCGTGGCAATGTTGAGCTGATCATCGCCAAAGTATTTTTTGGCTACGCTTTGCACTTCAGCGCTGGTCACTGTGCGCAGCTTGGCAATCAGCATGGCACTGGCATCCAGCGGCAGGCCGCCGATCCAATTCGAGCCCAGCTCGCGGGCCTGATTAAACACGCCATCGAGCTTGTACGTTTCACTGGCCGCCCATTGGGTTTTGACGCGGCTCAGTTCTGCGTCGCTCACGCCTGCTGTGGCCACCAACGCGATTTGTGCACGCAGCGCGCTGGCCACCTGCTCAGGCGTTTTGCCGGGCGCAGGCACGCCGCCCATGCCGAACAATTGCGGGCCACGACCTAGCAGGCCGTTGTACGCATCGGCGCTGTCGGCCAGGCGGTTGTCACCCTGCTCCAGCGCGCGCGCCAAGCGTGCGCCGCTGTAGCCATCAAGTACAGCGGCCAGCACCGTGAGCGCCAACGCGTCACGGCCACCCGCCGGGTCTGCAAAATCAGCAGCCTCGAACTTGGGCACTTTGAATGACAAGCTGACGTACGCCTGCGAGGCCACGCCTTTGAAGTCCATGCGGCGTGCACCTGTTTGCTCGGGCTCTTCACGCGGCTTGCGCTCGGGCACGGGGCGCGCTGCAATCGGGCCGTAGTACTTTTCAGCGAGGCGTTTGACCTCGGCCACATCGACATCGCCAGCAACGACTACCGCAGCATTGCCCGGCACATACCAGCGCTTGTAAAAATCACGCGCGTCTTGCGGCGTCATGGCATCTAAATCGCTCATCCAGCCGACGATGGGCCTGCGGTAGGGCGATGCAGTAAACGTCATGGCCGTGGCGGCTTCATACATCAGCGCGCGCGGCGATTCTTCAGTGCGCGAGCGGCGCTCTTCTTTGACCACTTCCATCTCGCGTTTGAATTCATCGTCAGCCCACTGGTTGTTGACAAAACGGTCGGCCTCCAGGCGCATGACGTCTTCAAGTTTGTTGGATGGAATTTGCTGGTGGTAGCCAGTGGCGTCGCGGCTGGTAAAGGCGTTGTCGCGCCCGCCCAGTGCGTCCTCGGTGCGAGAAAATTCACCGGGCTTGAGGCTGGACGTGCCCTTGAACATCATGTGCTCCAGCGCATGGGCCACGCCCGAGGTGCCGTCTACCTCGTC
>JANPDQ010000194.1:0-2170 GCA_031431575.1 Polaromonas sp. | reverse complement strand
CTGATTGCCGACTGCGTTGATGATGTTCTCAATCGCCGCATCGTCCCACAAATTGGCGGTCGGGTTATTGGGGTAGGCCAAATAGGTGATGGCGGGTTTGTGCTCAGCGATGGCGGCCAGCATGGCGGCTTCGTCGAGTTCAAAGTCAGCAGTCAAAGGCACACCAATGAACTTCAAGCCCTGCAACTGCGCGCTCATACCGTACATTACGAAACCGGGGAGTGGCGACAAGATGGCAGCTCCGGGAACATCACAAGCCAGCGCCAGCAGCGATATCAGTTCATCTGACCCATTGCCCAGCATGATGTCAAAACCCTCGGGCATCTGCGCATAGCTTGCCAATGCCTGGCGCAGGTCATTAACCCGGCCATCCGGGTAACGGTTAAACGCCAATGCACCCAGCCGCTGACCGAGATGCGCTTGCAGCGCAGCAGGCAGCCGATGTGGGTTCTCCATCGCATCTAACTTGACCATGCCTGCCGAGTTTTGAACCGCATAGGCGTGCATGGACTGGATGTCTTGCCTGATGCGGGTTTGAACGAGTGTTTTGCTTTGATTAGTCATATTGGTGGAGGCGTTTCAAAAGGATTAATCACCACAAGCTGGTCATAGCACTTCAGTGGCAGGGCATCGCTTAGTACCGCATCGCAGCCGCTGTGCATGCTTGACGCCAGCATCAGCGCTTGCCAGTATTCGAGTTGTAGCCGGACCTCCAGGCCCCAGGCAGATTCCACAGTCTGGTGGTCAGTGACCCAAGGCTGCCACTGCTGGTAGCGCCGCAGCTTGGCACGCGCATCGCCCTGCGGCAAGCCGGGCTGGATGCGTTGGGTCACGCACACGTAGTACTCATTCAACACCTGGGTGCTGGTCCGCCCCGTGCGCGTGGCCCACAAATGCGCCAGCCAGACCCGCACCTGCTGGCGGCGCTGCGTGTCCGCCGCGTCGTCGGCATAAACAAGCACGGAGGTGTCAACGAAAACGCGCTTTAAATCAGTCATTGCGCTGCGCATAAATTTCGGCACGGCGCGGGTAAGGCTGCGCGCTGGAAGTAAAAGTCACGTCATCAGCCAGCCATTCCCGCTCAGCCCGCGCGTAAGCGTCTTCACGCTGCATTTTCTCAACCAGCATTTCACCCACCAGCCGCGACACACTGGTATTGCGCTTGGCCGCCGCAATGCGAACCCATTCCAGCGCAGACTCTTCAACCGTTATGGTGACATTTTTCATGGATAGAATAATACACTGAATTCGTGTTGCACGAAGTTCGTGTTAATTATTTTCAAAAGAACTAAAAATTTCTGCTTTTTAGTTTTCAAAAGAAAAATTGGGATCAAACTCCAATTTGGTCAACTGGAGCTGAGCACAGATTCCAAATAAACTTAAGCCGACCCATGCCCACCAACACCGACTTCGCCAACTACTGCTGCGACTTGCTGGTCAGCGTTGGCCGCTGTATACCCAAGCGCATGTTTGGCGGCTTTGGCATCAGCATGGAGGGGCTGACGATTGCGATTCTTGCAGATTTGGGTGATGGGGAAAAGTTGTGTCTGAAGGGCGATGACAGCACGCGCAGCCGCTATGAGGCGGCGGGCTGCAAGATATTTACTTACCCGGCCAAGGGAGTGCCGAGGTCGATGAACTACTTCAGCAGCCCTGAAGAGGCGATGGATTCACCTGATGCGATGCGGCCCTGCGCGGCGCTGGCGCTGGATTGTGCTTTGCGGGCGCAGGCTGGTAAGAGTTTAGTCAAGCCGAAAAAAGCAACGAAGGCTGTTGTTAAAACAGCGACTAAAACGACGCGCAAAAAAGCCCAAACCTGAAAGGTTAGAGCTACTTCAGCCGGAGCTCCGCTGCGCGTGCATGCGCCTGCAAACCCTCGCCATACGCCAGCTCCGCCGCAATCTTACCGAGCACCTGCGCGCCCTGCTCGCTCACCTCAATGATGCTGCTGCGCTTTTGGAAGTCGTACACACCCAGCGGGCTTGAGAAACGTGCCGTGCCGCTGGTGGGCAGCACGTGGTTGGGGCCGGCGCAGTAGTCACCCAAACTTTCGCTGGTGTAAGCACCGAGGAAAATAGCGCCTGCGTGCTTGAGCAGCGGCTCCCACTTGTGCGGGTTGCGGCTGCTAACTTCCAAATGCTCAGGCGCGATGCTGTTGCTGATCTCGCAG
>JANPDQ010000193.1:0-3073 GCA_031431575.1 Polaromonas sp. | reverse complement strand
AGCGGCCCCAGCACACGCGCCTCACGTGCGCCCACGCGGCGAGCCAGCTTTTCTCCGCCGCCGCCCAGGTTAGAGCTTTCAATCCACCAGCCGCCCAGCACAAACAGCAATGTCATGGCCGTATTGATGTGAAAAAAGTACGCTGGGTAAGCCGCACCTCGCCAGGACACCAGCCACCACGTCAGGGCCAAAGCTGCATTGACGGCGGCAACCAACGCCACCAGCGTCAGCGCAAACAGCAGCATAAGCCACAGAGTTTGCGCGCGGGCCTGGCGCTGTTGTTCAAAAAAGCGCATGGTTATTTATTGGTACAGCCACAAGACGTCGAACAGCCTGAACGCACTGCTGCGTTCGATCAAGGCGCATTTTTCGGTCACATACATGGCCAAATGGTAACTTGCACGCTTGCTCCACTGACTGAGAAAACTCAGCATGAAATGGATGCAGCGACCATTTTGCTATGTAATTAATAGCTTCTTACGCCCTTATTTAATGCGCTACAGCCCGTTTAAGCATTAAAAATTGCGTTGTAGAGCTTGCCAGACGCACCACCCAAGGTGCAATGTAGCTTTCAGCCTGCCAAAGTGCGCACCAATGCGCCTACTTGCGCCAATGTAGTTTCACGCACTTCATTGCTGGCCCGGCTGTCAGCCAAGTACGCTGTGACCAGCCAGGGCTTGCGGTTGGGCGGCCACACCACGCCAATGTCGTTCATGTCCGTCTGGTTGGTTCCGGTCTTGTCGCCAATTCGCCAGTCAGCTGGCAGGCCCGCTTTCAGGCGCTTGCCGCCGGTGGTATTGCCAAGCAGCCATTGCTGCAAGCGGGTTCTCGATGGCTGCGTTAGCGCGTCGCCCAGCACATACTTTTGCATGGTTTGCGCCATCGCTCTGGCGGTAGTGGTGTCGAGCAGCGCGTTGCTCTGCCTGAAGTTCAGCTCCGTCTCGATGCGGTCAAGGCGGGTTACGCTGTCGCCCAACTGTTTGACCGACGCCGTCAATGCTGCAGGGCCGCCAAAGCTCGCCAATATCAGGTTGGCTGCTGTGTTGTCGCTGGTGGTGATGGTTGCTTCACACAATTCACCCAGTGTCATGCCTTGTCCATCGGCAAACTTTTCAGTGACTGGCGAATAAGTGACAAGGTCATTTTTTGTGTAGCTGATGCGCCGATCCAGCGCGTCAAGCCCCCGATCTACCCGGCTGAGCACCACCGCAGCTGCGAGCAACTTGAATGAGCTGAGCATCATGAAACGGTCATCGGCGCGGTGGCCGAATTCTTGACCAGTAGCTGTATCGATGATGTGAACGCCGAGCCGTCCCTGCGCTGCCAGCTCAAGTTCACGAAGCCGATGGTGTGCAGCGCCAGCGCGCGCAGCGTCAGCGCCGTGGCTGGCAAAGGCAGTCAATGAACCCATAGAGATGCCGCCGAAAAGTGCCGATAGTCCGAAAGAATTGGCAGTGCGCCTGTTGACCACGATAGTCTCCAAAAGTCAGTAGCCTTTCATCCTAGTGGCAGCGCCTGCTTGCGACGTAACAATCTATAAATGGGGGCGGTTGAACACAGCTTTTTAAGCAAGCCCGGTGCTTTCTTGCCAACGATGGACGACTACATCGCGATGCGAACGGTGTTTCTTTCTTCTGCGTTTTGTGTGGCCTGCAGCATCGCCGACGGCTCAAAACTGAACAGTTTGGCGATGAGAACCGCTGGGAACTGGCCTTGCGCGTTGTTGTAGTCGAGCACGGCGTCGTTGAATGCCTGGCGGGCAAAAGTGACCTTGTTTTCAGTGCTGGTCAGCTCTTCGCTCAGGTCCTGAATGGTCTTGTCGCCTTTCAGGTCGGGGTAGGCTTCGTTCAATGCAAACAATTGGCCCAGGCTGCTGCTCAAGGCAAGTTCTGCCACCGCCAGGGTGGTGACGGCCAGCGCGTTGGTCGGCTTTGCGCGTGCTACGTCGCTGGCGGACTTGGCCTGGTTGCGGGCGGAGATAACTGCCTCAAGTGTTTCGCGCTCGTGGCTCAAGTATTTCTTTGCGGCTTCGACCAGATTGGGAATCAGGTCGTAGCGGCGTTTAAGCTGGACATCAATTTGCCCGAATGCGTTGGCAATGGTGTTTTTCAGCCGAATCAAACGGTTGTAGGCGCCGACTGCCCAAAATATCAAAAGCGCTACAGCGCCCATCATCACTATGGTTATGGTGGTCATGTGCTCCCCTTTGCCACGATTTATACCGCACTCGCATGAAGTGGCTAATTTGCTATATTATTAATAGCTGCTTACGCCCATATTTGTTGCGCTATGCATCGAAAACGCTTAAAAAAAGGCCCTGCAACTCTATTTGGAGGTGCAGGGCCTTTGGCTTGAGCCAGCATTCAGGCTTGTCAGTAACTCAGCTTGCGCGTTACTCCGTTGTTGCGCTTTCGCCGTCCACGCCTGCAGGAATGGCTTCCAGTTCAGCTGCTTCCGCATCAGCAATGGCGCGGCGCTCTGCGTCGTCCATCAGGTCTTTGGCTTTGCGCGCCTCGTGGTACGCCATACCGGTGCCTGCAGGAATCAAGCGGCCCACAATCACGTTTTCTTTCAGGCCACGCAACTCGTCGCGCTTGCCCATGATTGCTGCTTCGGTCAGTACACGCGTCGTTTCCTGGAAGGAAGCGGCAGAGATGAACGAGTCGGTAGACAGCGATGCCTTGGTGATACCCAACAACAAGTTGGTGAACGTAGCTGGCAGTTTGCCCTCAAGACGCAGCGAATCGTTCATGTCCAGCATGACCGAACGCTCAACCTGCTCACCGGCGATGTAGGCCGAGTCGCCCACGTTGTCAACCACCACGCGGCGCAACATCTGGCGAACAATCACTTCAATGTGCTTGTCGTTGATCTTCACGCCTTGCAAGCGGTACACGTCTTGAACTTCATCGACGATGTAGCGCGCCAGCTCTTCCATGCCCAGCAAACGCAAGATGTCTTGCGGGTCGGCAGGGCCGTCCACAATCGACTCGCCCTTGTTGACCACTTGGCCTTCGTGCACCAGAATGTTCTTTTCCTTCGGCACGAGGTCTTCCCAGACTTTGCCTTCAGG
>JANPDQ010000192.1:0-1846 GCA_031431575.1 Polaromonas sp. | reverse complement strand
ATTGATGTCAACTTGCCCCGTGCGCATGCGTCGTGCAACGCGCATGGCGCTTTCGTCAGTAGCGCCCCACACTGCCCCACCCAGGCCGTAAATGGTGCTGTTGGCTATTTGTACGGCTTCTTCTTCATTTTGGTAGCTGATGACGACCAGCACCGGGCCAAAAATCTCGTCTTGGGCCAGCGTGTCGGTGGATTTGATACCCAGCACGGTGGGCTGCACAAAGTAGCCGGTAGCAAAGGCGGGTGGCTCTGCACCTCCGGCAATCACCTCAGCGCCCTCGGCAATGCCGGTTTTGATAAATCCAATCACGCGGTCACGCTGCGCAGCGCTGACCAATGGGCCAAGTCGGCTGGCCTCGTCCAGACTGGGGCCAACATTGAATTTAGCCACTGCGGCCTGGGCCAGCGCTTTGACTTCGTCGTACCTGGCGGCGGGCACCAGCATACGGGTGTGGGCTGAGCAGGTTTGCCCGCTGTTCAGCATGCAGGCCGCCACCGTGCCTTTTACGGCGGCTTCAAAATTGGCGTCGTTCAAAATCACGCTGGCTGATTTGCCGCCCAATTCCAGCGCAATGCGCTTGACGGTCTGGCTGGCCAGCTCGCTCACCCGCTTGCCCGCCCGGGTCGAGCCGGTAAAGCTCACCATATCGACTTCAGGGTGCGTGGCCAGCACTTCGCCCACCACCGGCCCTGCCCCGTTGACCAGATTGAACACGCCGGGCGGCAAGCCTGCTTCGTGAATGATCTCGGCCAGAATCATGGCGTTGACGGGCGCAATCTCGCTGGGTTTGAGCACCACCGTGCAACCTGCCACCATGGCTGGGGCAATCTTCAAAGTGATTTGGCTGAGCGGAAAATTCCACGGCGTGATGCAGCCGACCACGCCAATCGGCTCGCGCGCCACGATGGAGTTGCCGACTTTTTTCTCCCACTCAAAGTTGCGCGCCACTTTGGCAAAGTTGCCCCAGTGCCAGGCCGGCCCGCCCACCTGAATGGCCTTGGCCATTTTCAGGGGCATGCCGACTTCACGGGCAATCGCCAACGCTAGCTCATCAGTACGCGCCTTCACGCCAGCGGCAATTTTGTCGAGGTACGCAGCGCGGGTTTCAACTGGCAGCGCGGCCCAGCCGTCAAACGCAGCGCGTGCGGCCATCACTGCTTCAGCCGCTTCCTGGGCAGTGCCGGCGGGAACGGTGGCCATGAGTTCTTCGGTGCTGGAGTCGTACACCGGCATGGCTTCTGGCGACTGCGCTTTGACCCATTGCCCGTTGATGTAGTGGGATGAAAATGTTCTTAAATCGTTTGTCATATTGCGTTGTTACAGTTAAAAAAGAAATTGGCGGCTAGTTGTTTGATTTTGTAAAAAACTAGAATTAACATGACATTAAGTTACTAAGTACATGATTTCTATGTTGTTTTGTGTAAACAAATTCACGTTTGCACACTTGCAGACGAGCCGGGTGGAGCGTAATCTAGACCTCAGTTTGTAGCAAGGCTCCTTCTTCACGGATTCCTCATAATATGCGCTCGTTACTTTCATCCTTCAATATGCCGACGTTTGTTCCGCAGCTCAAGTCGAGCTGTATGGCACTACTAGGCTTGTCGCAATCGCCCCCAAAAGATGCACTTTGGCGAATTGAAGCGATTCGGGAGTTAATGTTGTCTGAGCTGGGCGACTACGGCGACCGGAAATTCCCCGCGACGGTGCGCCGGGTGCGCTTTGCGCCAGATGTGCAAGGCTTGTGGTATGCGCGAAGCGAAGTGATGGCGATCATGTCCAACACCTACGGGGAAACCGTTGCACGAAAAAAAATGTCAGACATCAGCGTGAAATTTGTTGGCCTGCT
>JANPDQ010000191.1:0-2838 GCA_031431575.1 Polaromonas sp. | reverse complement strand
GCGTCGGCGGTGGCCGGGGTGCAAGCCCAAACGCAGAATCCACCAGGCGCAGGCGACGTCAACATTTTGAATTTACCCGCCCACACCAAAGGCCTGGGCCAGCCGGTGGCCGCACGGCCATATGGCTTGCCGAGTGAGTTTGAAAGAAATTTGCAGCGCCGTGAAAGCCCAGGCCTGACGAGGGTCGGCGCTGCCAGCGTGAGCTTTTCACCGCTGCAGTCGATGTTCGGCATCATCACGCCTAGCGGCCTGCATTTTGAGCGCCACCACCAGGGCTGGTGGGACATTGACCCCAGCAAACACCGCTTGATGGTCAATGGCTCGGACGCGAACATGCTCAAGCGCCCGATGGTGTTTGACATGGACGACATCATGCGCTTGCCCAGCGTGAGCCGCATGTGTTTTATTGAGTGCGGGGCCAACACCGCGATGGAGTGGGGCAACACCGCCGTGCCCACCGTGCAGTACACGCACGGCATGCTGAGCTGCAGTGAATTCACCGGGGTGCCTTTGATCACGCTGCTGGAGATGTGCGGCGCAGATTTGACTAAAAGTAAATTCATTTTGGCCGAGGGCGCAGATGGCTCCAGCATGACGCGCACCATTCCGATGAGCCTGGTTAAAAGCGGCGAAGTGCTGGTGGCCTACGGGCAAAACGGAGAAATGCTGCGGCCTGAAAACGGCTACCCGCTGCGCCTGGTGGTGCCGGGCGTGCAGGGCGTGAGCTGGGTAAAGTACTTGCGGCGCATTGAGGTCGGCGACATGCCCTACGCCACCAAAGACGAGACGCTGCATTACATCGATTTAATGCCTGACGGCACGCACCGCCAGTACACCACCGTTCAAGAAGTTAAAAGCGTGATTACCTCGCCCAGCGGCGGGCAGGTGGTGCTGCAAAAAGGGTTTCACAGCATAACCGGGCTGGCTTGGAGCGGGCGCGGCGCAATTAAAAAGGTTGATGTATCGATTGACGGCGGGCGCAACTGGAGGCCCGCCCGGCTTGAAAGCCCGGTATTGTCCAAGTGCCTGACGCGCTTTAATACCGATTTTGTGTGGGACGGCAAACCACATATTTTGCAAAGCCGGGCAACCGACGATGCGGGCCAGGTGCAGGCGACTTACGCTGCGCTGCGCGCTGTACGCGGGGCGCGAAGTATCTATCACAACAACGCGATTGCCTCTTGGCTGCTGAGCGAAAACGGTGAGGTTAAGAATGTTCAAGTTGGCTGAAAACCTTCACCGCAGAGGCGCAGAGAACGCAGAGCTGCGCAGAGGAGGCCAGAAGGCATTCATAAAATTTTTCTCCGCACTTCCTTGCTTTGTCTGCGTTCTTTGCGCCTCTGCGGTAAATTTGTCTTTTGCGCAATCCGGCAACTTTCCCAACATAGGCCGCACCGCTACCCCGCAAGAAATCCAAGCCTGGGACATTGACGTGCGGCCTGACTTCAAAGGCCTGCCTGCAGGTCAGGGCTCGGTAAAACAGGGTGAGGTGTTGTGGGACGCGCAGTGCCAGTCGTGCCACGGCCACTTTGGTGAATCGTCTGAATTTTTCACGCCCATTGCAGGCGGCACCACTGCCGAGGACATCAAAACCGGCCGCGTTAAAAGCTTGGCTCCAGGTGCCAACCAGCCGCAGCGCACCACGCTGATGAAGTTGTCCAGCTTGTCAACGCTTTGGGACTACATTAACCGCGCCATGCCGTGGAACAGCCCCAAGTCGCTGAGCAGCGACGAGGTGTACGCAGCCACCGCGTACATTCTGCATTTGGGCAATATTTTGCCGGCTGATTTTGTGCTGTCGAACCGGAACATGTCTGCCGTGCAGGCGATATTGCCGAATCGGCTCGGCAAAACCACTGTGCACGGCATGTGGCCGGGCAGCGAGCTGGGCGGTGGGACATCGCCGATGAAGCCTGACGTGCAAGGCTCAAGCTGTATGCGCGACTGCGGGCCGGATGTCAGCGTAAAAAGCACACTGCCTGACTATGCCAAAACTGCGCATGGCAACCTGGCAGACCAGTCAAGAAGCATGGGCCCGAGTCGTGGCTTGGTAACCAGTGCTGTAAAGGTAGCGCAAGATTTAACGAAAAATGATGCTCCAGCGCAATTAATACGGGCGCAAGCAGCTCCTGAAATTGTAGCAACTACCACTCCGCTGAAGTTGTCGCAAATCAAACCCTTGCTCGATAAAAACAACTGCACCGCCTGCCACGGCCTTGAAAACAAGCTGGTTGGCCCCTCATTCAAAGACATTGCAGCGCGGTACAAAACCCAGCCGGGTGCAGACAAGTTGTTGGAAGGCAAGATTAAAAACGGCTCGCAGGGTGTGTGGGGTGTGGTGCCCATGCCAGCGCAGGCGTTGAGCGTTGCAGATGCGTCGCAAATTGCGCAGTGGTTGATGGCCGGAATGCCTGAGTAGTTTTTTCCAAGTGTAATTAATGTGGTGCGGTCGAGACCTAGGTGAACGGCGTTCGTGACTGGGCTGGCTTTGCGTTTTACTCCGTGTCCCCCGCGCTTTGCGCTCCTCCTTGACCTACGTAAAACGCAAAGCCAGCCCAGCCAGTTCGTCACCGATTTTTGTTTGCGATTCACAAGGGAATACGTAAACTGGCTGAAGTACAGATGTAAGTATTTGTCCGGCTGCGCTCGTCTTCGCTTTGGTGTCCAATTGCGTTAGTGGTCTTGGTCTATGTCATTTTTAAGGAAGTTCAAAATGGAACGTCGTGATTTTTTAGCCCGTAGTTCGGGTGCAACCGCCGTAGCACTGGCTGCTGCAACAGGCCTGCCAACAGCCCATGCCCAAACCGCCGTGGTAAATGCCGCTGGCTGGAACAAAGC
>JANPDQ010000190.1:0-14283 GCA_031431575.1 Polaromonas sp. | reverse complement strand
TAACTGGTCACGCTGCCCAGAGTTATGGCGATGACGCCAATCACCAGCTTGATGGTGCGGTGGTCTATTTCTTCGCGGGTAGGGGTTAGTTGCATGTGGCAGTTCTCCTTGGGCGAGTGATTCAGCAGAGCGTCGGCGGGAGTCTATCGCACTAACAAATCTGCCCAATCAAACCGTGCAACGCGCATAAGTACATCCGGTAAAGCCGCTGGGTAGGTGAGTCAGTTTGCTATTAATTAAATAGCTTTTTGCGCCTATAAAATATGCGCTAGAGGCCTAATTGGCATAAAAACTGCCTATTTGATTGCTTAGGGCAAAGCGCCTGGCACTCAAGCGCCCATCCGCACCACGGGTCTTAAAAAAGTCAGAATCTGCCGCGTCACTGCGTTCGGGTCGTCAAACGCATCGTGCGTGCCGTCACACTCAATCAGCGTGGCCTGCGTAGTGCTGCGGTTTTGCCAGATGCGGCGTGCATCGATTACGGGCACCGTGGTGTCTTGCAGGCCATGCACCAGCAAAATCGGGCAGCTGGCTCTGGGTATGGTGTTGACGGGGGCAATGTCGTTAAAGCGCGCGCCGATGATGCGCTCCAGGTAGCGGTTCACCAGCCAGCCAAGCGGCCAGTAGGGTATGCGCCGCTGGGCAAGCCAGCGCTGCATCAGCTGCTCTGGGTGGGCAAAGGCAGACACGCTGACCACCGCTGCCAAGTCGCTGCGCCGGGATGCTGACAACAGCGCCGCCGCTGCGCCAACTGAATGCCCTAGCGCAACCAGCGCGCCTGCGTCAACGCCCGGTTGACCGGCCAGCCAGTCGATGGCGCTGTCAAGGTCTTGCGCAAAGCGGGGCAATGACGAGTGCCCTTGGTGGTCGCTGCGGCCGTGGTTGCGCGCTTCAACCAGCAGCACGGCGTAGCCCGCTTCATGCAGTGTTTTGGCCGCTGGCAGCAAGTTGCTGGCGTTACCGCCCCAGCCATGCAGCAGCACCGCTGCCGGGCGCGTGCCTGCCAGGCTTGACGCGGCATACCAGCCAAACAATTGCAAGCCCTGCGCGGCAGGTATGCGCACCGCAATGGCCTGCAAGTCGTGCTCATTCGGGTGTGCGCCTTCAGGCATGGCGGTGGGTGTCAGCACTGCGTCAAGCCAGTGCCAGGCGGCTGACAGACGTGCCGCGAGCGGTAAAGCTGTGGGGGCCAGAACGGTTTGCGACATGCTTTTTATTCAGCACCGCTGCCGTGCAGATTGGCTAGTGCCCAGTTTGCCGGCTGCTTGTAGGCAAATGCGCTGTACAGCTCGTTTCACAAGGCCTGGCAGCCGCCCAATTAAACTCGAACCATGCAAATTCAAACACCCGCTACTGACCGTGCCGACGAGCCTTTTCCTGACCACCACAACGACCTGGCTGCCACTTTGAAGTTTGCGTGGCAAATGGTGGGGCGTGGCGTGCAAGACAGGCGCACGGCTTTTCATACGCCCGTGCTGGCTACGCACAGTGCAGACGGCCCGCAGGCGCGGGTGCTGGTGTTAAGGGCTGCCGATGTTGCCGTGCGGACGTTGACTTTTCACACCGACACGCGCAGCGCGAAGTTGCCTGAACTTGCCATCGACAACCGCGCCGCCGTGACTTTTTATGACGCCGCGCGCAAGGTGCAACTGCGTTTTAGCGGCCTGGTCAGTGTGCATGCCAACAACGCGCTAAGCCGCCAGCGCTGGGCGGCAGCGCGGCCCAGCTCGCTGCGCTGTTACTTGGGCGCGCAGCCAGGAGCCGCCAGCGTTGAGCCAACCAGTGGCCTGCCGGTGCATGTTGAAGGGCGCGAGCCGGAACTGCAGGAGCTTGAAATCGCCGAGCCGAATTTTGCAGTGCTGCAATTTGCCGCCCAGCGCATGGAGTGGCTGCACCTGCACACCCGTGGCCAGCGCCGGGCAGAGTTTGTGTGGGCAAGTTCTGCAGATGGCGATGGCTGCAGCATGCAATGGCTCAATCCGTAACTGCAGGTGTTTGTTGGCTATTTGTGGGTATTTTTAGGTATTTTTTGCCTATAGCCCAATAAAAAAGGGCGCTAGCTGCTTCTTTATTGATAGCAGCTTGTAAATGCTGATTTCAGTATGCCCAAGGCGCCCAGTGCCGTAAGAGTGATGCATATATCTTGTTAGAACAGTAGCAGTAACGCTCACGCCAGCCCGTGGGTTGTACGGTTACATCGCAAGGTGGGTACGCTTTTACCCTGGCTATTCCACGCTCGCGCCGTGCGGGAATCGGACTTCAATCCGACTGCGATCGACAAACTCGTGGTTACTTTTGTTTCAGATACCGTCGTTGACAGTTAACAACTAAGAATTGAACATCGCTCGCTACTTTGATAAAAAGTTTGCATTTGGGTGGGAGGTACAGCTTGTTCGGTGTGTGCAACTATTACTTTTGCACCTTGGTACGCTGAAGAAAATTTGGCGCGCTCACCCTTCGAGTTAATACCGTTGCAACCCTGAGTGCAGGCACACTTTGCACGGAGTTGCGATGTCGCTTTGGGATTCGCTGCCAGCTGAAGCCACCAACGGTGGAGCACTCGACGGCTTGAGGCCGCTGCTTGAGAGTGCAAGCGTCTCGCAAGGCCCGAATCGGGTCGAATCCGACGGCACTTGGGAGATTTACAACGGAAGCGTTGGCGGAGCTGGGCCGCTCACGCTTGACCCGTCGACCGGCGCATTCACCCGAAATGCCACGCCACTAGACGAGCAGCACACACCTATTGAGTTTCCCGACCCGAACGTGACCGTTGAATTGGGGCTTCGGCTCAGGCCAGACGGCACGAAAGACGGAACTGTCAGGGCGATTCTTGGAACGCCGTCGGCCATCCTCAAGCTGCCTTTTCTTCGCGGGGCTGAGCTTGATGCGCAGGGCCAGTTAAAAGCTGACTTGGCCAAGCCAAATGTGCGCATTACGCTGCCTGCGCTTCGGGTGCAGTTCCTCAGGCCAGCAGGCCAGGGAATTAGCGTGAAGCTGCTGGCGGCCGCCACCAGCGGCGCGCCGGTTGAGCAAATTTACGAATTTATAACGATGGACCCGCCGTACGCGCTTATTGGGCCCGGCAATGTGGTGGGGTTTGCGTTTCGCACTGCAGTGCTTGACCTTTCAGGCACGGCGGGGCCAAGTGGCGTGCCTGCTGAAGCCAGAGCCCAGCCAGGCGATTGGCAGGGCTTGTATTTGCCCGAAGCGCGCTTGTTTATTGCGCCAAGTGGGTTGGATGGGCTGGCAGTAAGTGGTGGCGTGCGCAACCTGTGGGTGGGAATTGGCCGGCACGCAGGCGTTACCGGAATATTTGAAGCTGAGGTGGTCAACCGTGGCTCGGCGCCCCAAGTCCGCTTGCGTTTTCAGTCCACCGCCGGGGAATGGATTGGCGTGCCGGATATTGATGACCCGACGCGCATTATTGATTTGCCCAACGACGCGACGCTGCATGTTGACGCTGGCGGCGGGCTTGCGCCGTATGAGTACGAGATAACAGTTGGAACCGGTGCTTTGGTTCGCCGTGACCGGGCTGTTGTTGCGTTACCCGCAACTGGCAGTGTATTGATCCGCGTAAAAACAACCGATGCGTCGGCAAAGTTCGTGGTGCGCAGCATCAAGGTGCAAAGACGCGTTGCAGCAATTGCAGCTCCGCCGTCAGGCGGTGGGTTGTCAGTTGCCACCACCACCACGACAACGGCAGGCATACGGATCGAAATCGTTTCACAGGATGCCACTGGTGCGCAACTCAAGCTCAGCGAGCCCGGTGGTACGGTCAATTGGACTTGGCCGGGCGGCAGCGCAACAGGTGCGACTGCATCCGTTCCAGTTGGCTCGGGCAGCGCGACGGTGAATGTGTCCGTTACGCGGTCACGCGCTGCGGGTGAAACGGTGGCCATCGATGCGTACATGCTTTTTAGCCGTCCAAACGCAGCCGAAGGGGTAAGGATTTTTCCGGCATCCAACCCGGCGACACCGCTGGATGACTTAGTCAACTTCGCAGACATCCCGGACAACGTGCGTACCCAGCCAGCTAACGCCCGGTCTGGATTCCCGTCAGGCGGCTCACCTTTACTAGGGCCGGAGCTCACCGCGCGCTTGAGTACTGTGCCAGCAGGCACCGCCTGGACGGTGGAGGGATGGGCATCCTATGAAGGGGACGATTCAGTCGCCAACAGGCAAAGAAATCAGGAGTTAAGCCGAGTCCGGCGAGACGTATTGGTGCGCATTTTGCAACGCAATGGCTTTGCAGCGTCTGTAACGCCAGGGGCTGCACATGGGCACGGTCCTGCGCTAGCAAGAGGAAATCCAGACCCAACAGGTCCAGCGCTCAGTCAAGGGTCAGGGCAGTGGTGGCGCGCTCGGGCGACTACCGTAGCTTCAAGCCACAGCGACACAGTTACTGGTGTCATTACCCGCGCAGTTGTCGTGCCCGGCACTGACTCCATGCCCGTGCGCGACCCCGAGCCAACGCGCCAGCCAGTGCCTGACTGCTTCCGTAAAATCGGCATGCGGGTAGAGCTGGTGCGGGGCACTTTTGTGCGTCTAGAGATTTACGGCGAGTTCGACATGCAAACCGCTGCCGAGCAGCGCATCGCCGCCTCAAAGCCCGGGGCGACAATCCCCCCGCGCGACGACGTCAGAAACCCGAATGACGGTATTGCCGTGTTTTTGCTGCGCCTGCGAATTGCTGAAGACCGGTCCTCGTGGGACGTAAAAGCTGAATTCCGCGCGCTTGAGCAAGATATTGATGGCTTGGCAAAAATCTTAAAGCCTGCTGCAGGTGATGCAACAGGCGTAAACATTCTGGGTGCCGTGGCTGCGCTTTCGCCGCTTCTGGCCGCTGCCACACCGGCAAACCCCACAGCCGGCGAGCTGGTGCCCATGATTGTGTTGTCCGGCGCGGCGGTAGCAATTGGTGTGGCTGGAGTGCTCAAAACCGAATACGTCATGCTGCGCGGCGGTGAGCTGGTCATGAGTGATGGCCTGGTTGACCCGGCCACTGGCACTGGCCCCCGGCGCACGCAGGTCAGCGTCATGCTAGACGTAGAAACATCGTTTACTTTTGATCTTGGCTTCATCAAGGTTGACCCGGCCAAGCCCTTGACCACGCGCTACAAAGCGGTGGGAGTCCGGTCAAGCTGGGAGTCGCGGCCCCGCAGTGATGGCACGGTTGAATACATTCCACTGCCTGTGTTTGACCCAAGCCGGGGTTACAAGCTTGATATTCCAACGGGCTCGCTCATTGCTGCAAGCCCACTCGGTGAGGTGCTACGCATTTTGGGTGCCAGCATGAGCCGCGACAACCCAACCTACCTTGAAGTTGAAGTGGGCATGGGTGTTGACCTGGGCATAGTTACCTTTGACACCGTCAGGGTGCGTTTGCGCCTGGATGCTGCTGAGCTGCCGCAGATTACAAAACTCGCCGCGACCATAGATGTCCCCAACACCTTGTACGGAACGGGGTATGTGCAAATTACTGATGCGGGCTTCAAAGGCGCGTTTGACCTGACGATCGTGCCGCTTAATATGCGGGCTTCTGCGCAGTTGGCAGTCGAAACCAAGAACGGCGTGACCGGCGTGCTGATTGGTGCTGAAGTGCAGTTCCCGGTGCCGTTGCCACTGGGCAATTCCGGCTTGGGGTTGTTTGGTTTCCTGGGTGGTGTGGGCGTAAATTACCAGCGGCTTGAAAACCCGGGCGCGTCACTGCCAGCTTTGGCGTGGTTGCAGCAGCAGCTCAGCCCGCCGCGCAACAGCGTGATGCACCCCGATGGCTGGCAGCATGCACCTGGCGCTTACGCATTTGCGGCGGGTGTTTTGCTGGGCACGGCAGAGGGCGGTTTTGTTGTGCACCTCAAGGGCATTGTGCTGATTGAGGTGCCCGGCCCGCGTGTGTTGCTGGTCATGAAGGCCGATGTACTCAAGCTACCGCCGGTGCTGAAAAAGGGCGACTCGAACGCGACATTCCTTGCCATGCTGGATTTGGACTTTGGGCGCGGAACCATCACGATTGGGCTGATCGCCGAATACTCCATTGTGTCGCTGCTCAAGGTACGCGTACCCGTGACAGCGTTCTTCAACACGAATGAGCCAGCGGAGTGGTTCGTAGATTTGGGAACTTATCAAGAGCCTGTTACGGTGCAAATTCTCGATGTGTTTTCAGGCACCGGATACCTGATGGTGCATGGCAACGGCATCAACCCGGCGCCTGCAGGGCTGCCAGTGTCTACCAGCGGGCTGACTATTGCGGTTGGCTTTCATCTGCAATGTGTGTTGATGGGCAGCAAGTCGGTCGGTTTGTACCTTGAAGTTGCCGGTGGTTTTGACGCCATCGTGGCGCTTGATCCGCTGGTCATTGCAGGCAAGATTTACGTGCGCGGTGAGTTGCGGCTGTTCATCATCGGCATATCGGCCAGTGCGGAGCTGACGGTGCTGGTGGGTCGCCAGCGCCTGCCGAACAACACGGAAGTTGAGCGCACGTACGTACATGGCGTAGTGTGCGGCAAGGTGAACTTTTTCTTCTTCTCAGTCGAGGGGTGCGTCTCGCTCACGCTGGGAGATTCACCACCGCCGCCGCCGATTGCAGCACCGCTGGTGGCAGGCGTGAAGCTGGTAAGCCGCTCGCCCGCCCTCATTGAAGGCGCAGCCACCGACCGGGCGCTGGATGGTGTACTTGCCGATGCGCTCAATCAAGCGCAGGCTGGCAACACACCCATGCCAAGCGTGCCGCTCGATGCGGTTCCGGTCATCTTGTTTCACTCGCCGCCATCGGTTGCTGGTGGCAACGTGGTGCTTGGCGGAGTAGCTTCGGGTGTCAGCGGATTGACGGCAAACCCCTGGGTGCGCAACGGTGATGCATGGTGGCGTTATGAGATTGTCAGCGTTGAGCTTATCGGCGCGCTGCAACCAGTGCCTCCAGCCGGCAAGACACCCGCAGCATGGTGGATGCGGGGCAGCCCTGCTGACCCCAAGCACGGCCCAGCGCTGGCGTTGCTGTCGTGGCTTCCAACGGCGTTCTCGCGTGCCATACCCACTAGCACTACTCTGACTGAATCAGTTACCGAGGCGTGGGGACATATTTGCAGTACCGTTGCACCGCCCGCGCGCGTGCTGTGGACGTTTGACAAGCAAGGCGCGGGCTCAAGCGCGGTTGGCTGGACGCTGCAAGCTCTGCCTTGGCCTGATGCGCCCGGCACACTGCGCAGCGTTGCGGTGTTTGCCCCCTTGAAAGTAACCGAGCGCTGGCGCTGTGGCGACCCTGCTGTTGATCTGCGTGATGGCACAGACCCCGCGTACGTGATTGGCGACATGGTGCCGTGCCCCGACCGGGAGTTTTCGCCCATCACCACGCTTGCTGATTGGGCAGGCAACCAACCATTAACTTTTAGCCGGGGTGCGATGCCGATGGACGATGAGGCATTTACTGTAGCAACGCAGCTGCTCGCAAACGGCGTGTCTTTGCCAGATTTGCCCGCGCGGTTTGTTGCAACTGCCTGGGACCCGGCACTGACCGACGGGCGCGGCTTTAAGTGTTCAGGACGCGTGCTGCGCTCGCCTGACCGCGACGACGGCAAACCCGGCAGCGGGGGAGATGATGCCGACAAGAAGTTTGTAGAGCAAAGCTGGTCTGAGTTGGGCTTTAAGCCCGGCGAGTTGGCAAACTCTGTGGTGCTTCGTCTAAACGACGCCTTTGCCGAATTCTCTGTGTTGCTGATGCTGGAGCGCCGCTCGATTGAGCTTGGAGTCTTCTTGGTGTTCCGTGACGCGGCGGGCCGGGAAATTGGCACCCAGCGCGTATCGTCTGGCGACCTGGTAACTGCCGCTCGCCCGCTTCCCGCAAGCTGGACCTTCGGCGGTGCGCCTTGGGCTGATGCAGTCGAGCGGGCAGGGCGAATTGCAGCGCGGATTGGGCTCAGGTCTAAAAAATCCGCTTACGTACTGGCATACGTTAAAACCGACACGCCCAAAGACTGTGTTGAGATTGAAATCGGCGAAGACCGCAGCCGCGAAAATTTGCGCGGTGCACAAACAGCGTTCTATATTTTGGCGATGGAAAGCGCGCTCATGTCAGAAGTATGGCGCTTTGACTGGGACAGCACCACACAGTCGGAAAGTCGCTCGGCACTGATCACTGCGGTCACGCAAGACCCTGACGACCATGCTTTGCTGGTGCCCGGTACTGGCTACACCGTGCGGGTGAAGTGGCATGCTGAGTTTGTAAAGGGCGAAACACAACCGGCCATTACCGCAACGCCGACCTGGGCGCCGGAGCAGACGCAGGAGTTCTTTTTTGCGGCTGATTCAAAAGACCGAGCACCCGCGTTTCTTGACCCGTGGATTCTTTGCAGTGCGCCGTCTATGGGTGACGCCGGGATTTTTTGGCGTGACCCGATTCGGATTGCGCTTTCGTCACAAAAGGTGGTGGATCTTTTCCGTGCTTACGGGGAAGAGTTGCGTGTGGTGGTGCGCAGCGCATCGGGCAGGCACCCTCCGCCGCCGGGCGGGGGTGCGCGCGGCGCAAGTGTCACACTCCCGGTTGGCTTGAGCCCAGCGGGCGGAGCTGTGTCCGTCACTGATGCCGGAGCCATGTTCAACATCATGACGCCGTGGCAAGAAGCGGTGACTGACCTGCTGGACACGCTGCCGTGCACGCCGAACAGTGGCAGCAGAACGTATCCGGTTTTGGTCACGCTGCTGTACGAGCTGGAGCCACTTACCGACTACATTCTTGACATTGCAGCGGTTCCGATTGGCAGCCCGGAGGGCACGGTGGGGCGGCGCGTGCACCGGGTCAACTTCACCACGTCACGATTTGGCGAGCTTCAAGACATGGCCAAGCTGGTGCGGTATGCGGCTGTTGAGCCATGCCTGATCAGCAACCCTGCAGGCCTTGCGTCTTTGATTGCGAAACCGCTTGGCAATGTGCTGGACAACGCGTTCGTTGCTGCTGGCCTTGGTGTGCCCGAGGCGCCCCGTTACCCCAGAGTGCAGGTGCTTTGGTCGGGTGACGCCATACCGCAACCAATTGCTGTGGTGGTGGAGTGCAGTGAGCCGCTCTGGCGTCAACGGCCCATGCCGCAAGTAGTGAGTGGGCCGCCGGACGCGACTGACCTACTGCATAAATGGTGGAAAGCCGTGAAAGGCGATTGGTTGGCCTTTGAAGTGAGTTTGCGTGCGCCAGTTGCTGGTGCGCCACCCCGCGCTTATGTGGTGCGCCTGGTTCATGCACCAGGCAGCGCACGCGCCATAGCGCTGCTGGCACCCAACGCGCGGGGTAGCGAGCTTGTGCTTGACATGGTGGTGAAGGCGGATCTGCTCGCCGGCACCTCAGACCAGACTGCGTTAGCGCTCAGCGTGCTGCTTGCGCGTGCCCCTTGGGAGGTAGAAGAATAATGGCTTCACGCATCGCAGATCCATTCTTGTTTCGCGCCGACGGCGTCGTCACACCCTGGGCATCGGTTTTTGGCGTCTGGATCAAGCAGCTCAGCCGCATGCACATTGACGCGTCTGAGCTGTACCGGAAAGAAGCCGCCGCTGTAAAAAATCGTCCGGCAGATATCCAACTGCGATGGGCGTGCGCAGAGTCGCTTGGTTTGCCGTTTGGGCCGTTCACGGTGTGGTCTCGCCCAGCCAAAGACGTGACCAAAGAGATGTCGCTGCCGTCTGAATCAATATCCCTCGGGATTAACAGCAGCGAATATTCTTTTGGGGTTGCCCTTGCGATTATTGAAATTACTTGCACCGTGGTCAGCAGTGCGTCGGCGGTGGGTGCGTTTGCAAGCCGCGTCAATGGCACCATGATTGATACGGTGGGGGTGGCTTCGGCCAGTGGCGCCGCGGGTGCGCGGGTGTCGATGCGGATTCGCTGCGCTGGCGCTACGCTGGTACAGATAGTCAATGCGACTGATGCTGTGTTTCGCGTTCAGACGCTGGACAGCGTCGTCAATGATTCAAGCTGGAAGCCGATTGAGCTGGTTGGGCTGCCGATACCTTCGCCTTGGGCTGGAACAGCGTACGACGCTAGCCCGCAAGGCATGGTGTCTGCCCTTGTGGACCCCGAAGAAGCGGCCATGCAGCGGCTAAAGCGTGCAGCGCCTTTCATCGGTTGGTATCCGCTGACTGAAGCGGTAAGGCTTGCGCCGACTTGGGTCGCTGCTGACCCATCGCTGCTACTGAAAGAAATTCAGCAAGACTTGCTGCCACAGGTTGAGCGGTTGTTTCGCGTGGGAATGACGTCGCTTGACCATTTTTCGGTGCAAGACACGCCAGCGGTGGCAGGGCCCCAACGCAACGGCAAGGTGTCCAGCTTGAATGCGGCAGCGTCGCTGAGGCCTTTGACACTGCTCACGCTGGCAGCAGCGGGCGATCCTTTCATTGCTCTTGCAACCGGATTTGGTACCGGGTATCCGTGGGCACCACGCGTAGAAAGCGTAAACGCTACCAGCCTGCCAGATTTTTTGATCACTGGTAAATACGACAGAATTCCGCTCGGTGTTGGCAGCAGCAGTGGTGGTGGCAGTGGCGCTGGCGCCGAGATGGCGGCGTTCGTTCCGTCGCCCTCCATGCACGGGGAGATGGCCGCTCCTACCGGGCTGTCTGCAGTTCGCGCGGGACTTGTCTCACCCGACCCGCGCGACGCTGCGTGGCGGGAGACCGTTCGTGTTTCATGGAATCGGCAGCTTGCCACTGCAGCGGTGGGCCGCCCCACTGGCGCATCATTGGTGCGCTACAACCTTGGCAGCACAGCAGCGGCTACTGCGCTGCAAGAAAAGCGAAGTTCTGGCGACTTCCGCCCGTTGCTGATTGTTCCAGCTGGAGCTGAAGGAAGTCCCGAGTACTCACGCACTGGTCTGGTCGACGCTGCAGCCGAAATCCCGCTTGGCAGTGGTGGGCGTGGAGTAGGGTACGGTGTTGCGGTGCAAGACGCGTTTGGGGTCTGGTCGCAGTGGGAAGACCAAAGCTATTTTGGAGCCGAGCCTGCGCTTGCAGCGCCGCGAATCATTGCGCTGACGATGGACTCTACTTATGCAGGCAGCCAGACTTGTCCGGCCGCAGTGCACGTCGAGCTGGGTGTTGACTGGGCTGATCGCACGCCACGCCAAATTGCGCTTTCTCTGAATTTTTACCGAATGGCTGCCGCCAATACGCCGCACCCCAGTGGTTTGCTGCCTACCAGTGCTCCACTTGCCGGTGGCTTTCGCCGTGACATCGCGTTGACCTTTACCGGCGACACCCTCGGCGGGCCCGCTGGGGTGAGCATCAAGCACCTTGACACCGCAGGCGAGCTGGAAGTGGTGCCGGGCGTTTTGCAAGGAGAGCAGGGCCGGCGGTATCGTGTGCGAATTTCCGTTCCGTCGTTGGACTTTGGCGTTACGCCGCGCTGGGGGGTGCGGGTTTGGGTGCGCACAGACACTTTTGCTGCACTTGCCGGCGCGTCAGTATGGACGCCTGACGATACAAATCCGGCCATAGTGCCACCCATTAAGCCGGCCATTGCCGCTGCTGCCAGCCCGGTTCCTGTGGTGCCGCTGGCCCCGCCGCCGTTGCCGGGTGTACCTGTGGGTAGCGCGCCAGACGCAGCGGGTTGCTCACATGCCCGCATCGCTTGGTCCATGCCCGCTGTTGCTGACATACAGAAGATTGTGGTGTGGGAGGTCGCTGAGACCGCATTGCGGCAGGTTGCAGGTCTGGCGCAGCGCGCCGCAGACACCGCTTTGCCTGGCCAACGGTTAGTTGACTTGCGAGCTGCTTACAACGCGTTGGCCTCTGCCAGGCGGCGCAGTGCATTCAGGCGTCTGCTGGAACTGCCGGGCGATGCGCGCGAGGCGGATATCACGTTGCCCAAAGGCTCGAAAGACATCCATCTTTTTACCGTGACGGCAGTGACATCCACTGGTGTTGAGTCGCCTTGGCCAGCGGGTGCTGTACCGCACGAATTTTTGCAGGCAGTTGCAGCGCCACGGCTGCGGCAGCCCGCTGCGCCCCGCGTGCGGGCTGTTGTGCAAACCACTGGCGACGTGACGCTGTCGCTGTATGCGCGCAGCAAAATACCGGTGAAAGAATTCCGGCTCTACCGCACACGTTCTTCCGAAGCCGCCCGCAAATCCGAAACCATGGGGCCTTCTTTTGCTGTGCTTGCCGCAGTAGCGGTGACCCCCGTTGCTGGTAACGCTGACACGCAACCCGATGTGATCACCCTTGAGCTGCCATACGCAGCCAACTGGACTGGCGCGTTTGCGCCACATTGGGACGAGTGGTTTGTACGAGCCGTAGCGGTGCCGGTTGATGCGGTGCCCGAGCGCGCCGAACGCGGTCAACCGTCTGCTGCCAGTGACACCATCACCTTGAACGTGCTGCCCGTGGCACCGCCAGATCTGGCTGTGCTGACAGCATCCATTTTCGGCGCTGCGCACGACGGTGTTGCGGTGTTCTCGTCTACGTCAGCGCCAATGCGCCTGGTGTCGCTCGGTGCGCACAAAGTCAGTTTCACGGCTGGCGCAATCGATGTGCAACCGATTGAATTGCAGTCGCTAGCGCCAGGTGTCGTTAGTGTTGCTGGCCCAGCGCCCGCGGGCATATCAGCAGTCAGTGCAGCAATAGTGCGTGGTGAGCGGCTGGGCGGTCGCAGTCCGCTGGCGGTCTGGTTCACCCGCGCCGCGCCAACACAGGCAGTCACGGTGGTGCTGCGCCTGGCCGACCCACTTGGCCGAGTCACTGAGCAGCCGCTGCTTGTGCCAGGGTGGGTTCCGCCGCCGCCGATCCGGCCAACGCTCAGCATTAAAGGCGTGACGCGAATCGCTGGACGCGGTGTGATTGTCCGGTTGGCATCGAACGCTTCACTTAGCAAGTTGCCGCCGTGGGAATTAAAAGTGACCGCGATCCCGCCGCTCACAGCGCCAGTAACCCGAACGTTCCCGCTCGCATTGATCCCAGAGGGTACAGCGCCGTTCGATCGCGGCATGACGATTCAGGCGATGCGTACGCCGACTGCGATTGGCCCCATCCGCAGAGACCGTGAGTACCAAGTATTCTTCAAAATGACACCGCCGTTTACGGCAACCTTCGTTTTGCAAGACGCAACCGGCGCGAGTTTTGCCGTGACGGCCCGCGTGTAGAGTTTGACCGCATGGCCCACGTACGCAGGTCGTCGGCCGTCGGTCGAATCGGCAAAGCGCAGATGCGTCGCGGGCACAGCTTTGGTTTTTCATAAAGAGTTGTGCGGCGGCGTGAAACGCATGCTTGCCAAGGCTTTACAACGCTCTTAGCAGTGAAAATAGCAGTAAAAAGAGCCTGTAGCGCAATGAATACAGGCGTAAGAAGCTCCTAAATACATAGCGTATTGTGAGGTGGCCGATGTCCACTAAAAAAGCGCCGGATTGTCAATTACGGCTTGGCTGGGCTCGCTGGTTGCCAGCAGGCACTCGGCGGGGTAGGGCTGCAGCAGGTGCGATGTACCAGCCATGGTGGTGCTTGGCTGCGGGCTCAACCAAGCGGCGTAGTCGCTTTCTTGCAGTACAACCACCATGCGTTTTTCGTCTTGCGGCTTGTGCAGGTGCCGCAGCAAGGGGTGTGCGTCGGCATTGATGGTCAGCATGGTGAAGCTCAGCGTGACTTCGCCGGTGGGCCCCATCCAGCTGTCCCATAGCCCGGCGATGCCCATCGGTTGGCCGTCAGCGCGTTGCAGGCGAGTTGGCACGTGGCGGCCGCTTCGCCAGTCGGGCTCGTAAATTGCCTCAGCGGGCACGATGCAGCGCTGGCCTTTTGCCCACGCGCGGCTGAAGGTGGGCGACGTAGCCACGCCTTCGCAGCGGGCATTGAAGGTTGAAAGCTTGGGGTTGTGCGCTTTGGTTGACGCGGCAATCAAACCCCAGCGGGCGAAAACGGATTGGCGCTCCTTCTGGCCGCCAAGCACCACAGCGGCAGGGTAAGTGGGCCACATGTCGCCCGGCATCTGGCCTGATGGGTGTGCGGCGCGAAAGTGACGTTCAAAACGCTCAAGTGCCGTGACAGCCTGGTAGTGTGAGCACATGTTGGTAGCTGTAAAATTAAATGCAAAAACAAATGTAAATTGCTTTTTAATCAATAAATACGGGCGCAAGCAGCTATTAAATAAATAGCTCTTAAGAAGATATTTTGGCCCGCTGCTCCAGCGTTTTCAACACTTTAAAGCAGCCCCAAACCCCCACCACGCCAAACAGTACCACCCCCAAACCATAGCCCGCCAGCACGCCCTTAACGCCGTACCACTGACCGCCCAGCCAAATAAACGGCGCTACACCCAGC
>JANPDQ010000189.1:0-9876 GCA_031431575.1 Polaromonas sp. | reverse complement strand
ACGCTGATTAAGAAAGCGATCAAGCTGGACAAAGGCTCGTCTACGCCGCACACCGTCAAGGTGGGCAAGATCACGCGTGCACAGCTGGAAGAAATCGCCAAGCACAAGATGAAAGATTTAACCGCTGCTGACCTCGATGCTGCGGTTCGTACTATTGCCGGCTCTGCCCGGTCAATGGGCGTAACAGTTGAAGGTGTTGTATGAGCAAGTTAACGAAACGCCAAAAAACTGTTGGCGACAAAATCGACAGCAACAAGCTTTACCCATTGGGCGATGCAATCGGTTTGGTTAAAGAGTTTGCAGTTGCCAAGTTCGATGAATCGATCGACGTCGCAGTGCAGCTCGGCATTGACGCCAAGAAATCAGACCAAGTGGTTCGTGGTGCGGTTGTACTGCCTAACGGCACTGGTAAAACCAAACGCGTAGCTGTTTTTGCGCAAGGCGCAAAGGCTGACGAGGCCAAAGCCGCTGGTGCTGACATTGTGGGCATGGACGACCTCGCAGCGGACATCAAAGCCGGCAAGATGGACTTTGATGTTGTCATTGCCTCGCCCGATGCAATGCGCATTGTTGGTACGCTCGGCCAAATTCTTGGCCCACGCGGACTGATGCCTAACCCGAAGGTGGGCACGGTGACGCCTGATGTTGCAACCGCCGTGAAAAACGCAAAAGCTGGTCAAGTCCAGTTCCGTGTTGACAAGGCCGGTATCGTGCACGGCACGATCGGTCGCCGCTCGTTTGACACCGATAAATTGCAGGGCAATTTGGCTGCACTGGTAGACGCGCTGATCAAGGCCAAGCCAGCTACCAGCAAAGGCGTTTATCTGCGCAAGGTAGCCGTGTCGTCAACGATGGGTGTCGGTGTTCGCGTCGATACACAAACCATTGCGGCCTGATTGAAGAGATTTGGGTTGCTCGAAAGAGTGGCCTGGAGTGGTGGGCTGCTGGAGTGTAAAAGCTCTGGCAGGTCATCCGAGACCGTTGGTGCAGCAGGCGTAAAAACCGGCCGCTTAATTGGCGTCAATCGAGGCCAGCCAACGCAGATGGCGTACCCACTGCTTGAGCGTTTTAAAGAATGTAAAAACAGTTGGTCGCTGAACATAAGCGTGTTGAGGGTTTCTGAGAAATCGGAAATTTAAAGGCACATTTTTAAGGAGTAGACCTTGAGTCTCAATCGCAGTGAGAAACAAGCCGTCATTGATGAAGTGACCGGCCTCGCGGCTAAAGCTCAAACGCTTGTGATGGCGGAATACCGCGGCATCACGGTCGCTGACATGACCCGACTGCGCAGCCAGGCTCGCGGCAACGGCGTAACCCTGAGTGTTCTGAAAAACACTTTGGCTCGCCGTGCCGTAGCAGGCAGCGCATTTGAAGTCCTGTCCGACCAGATGACCGGACCGCTCATTTATGGATTTTCTGTTGACGCAGTAGCCGCCGCGAAAGTGGTGGCTGACTTCGCGAAGACCAACGACAAGTTGGTGATTCGTGCTGGTGCGTTTGCAGGTAAAACCCTCGACGTGAACGGCGTAAAGCAATTGGCAAGCATCCCTTCGAAAGAAGTGTTGTTGGCCCAGATATGTGGACTTTTGATGTCGCCAATTTCGCGCACAGCGGTAGTGCTGGGTGCGTTGGCAGCAAAAAAGGGTGGCGGAGAAGCCCCAGCCGAAGAAGCTGTGCCAGATGCTGTAGCAGCGTAAATTAAACCAACTGATATTTAGGAAATTTTAAAATGGCATTCGATAAAGACGCATTTTTGACCTCGCTGGACAGCATGACGGTCATGGAACTCAACGAACTGGTGAAAGCCATCGAAGAGAAGTTTGGCGTGAGCGCTGCAGCTATGGCTGCACCTGCTGGCGGCGGTGGTGGCGGTGCCGCTGCAGCCGTTGAGGAAAAGACCGACTTCAACGTCGTTCTGCTCGAAGCTGGCGCCCAGAAGGTGCAAGTTATTAAAGCAGTTCGCGAACTGACCGGCCTGGGCCTCAAGGAAGCCAAAGACCTCGTTGACGGCGCACCAAAGAACGTTAAAGAAGGCATTCCAAAGGCCGACGCAGAAGCTGCCAAGAAAAAGCTCGAAGAAGCCGGCGCGAAAGTCGAACTCAAGTAATTGCTTGTGTTTTCGGAGGCTGGAAGTTCTTCAAAAGGGCTTCCAGCTTTTCGTGTTTATCCACATGAATTCCCTTGCCAATATTTTGTAAGGGTAGAGCGTACTGAAAAGCTGATAAAACTGTCTGCTTTCCAGTACTTTCTGAATTTCGACGACAGAAAGAACCTTGGTTCGGGTGGCGTGCAATGCGCTACCGTCCGCCATGGTTGGTAGCGGCCAACCACCAAGCCTGTCTGAGCGCATCCTGCGTTCGGGCGAAGAGTCACCAGAGCAGTCATCTAGGTCAGTTATCTAGGTCCTTAAACCTACCAAAGCGGAGAACTCATGGCCCAAACTTCATCATATAGCTTCACTGAACGCAAACGCATTCGTAAAAGCTTCGGTAACCGCGAGAGCGTACTTGCCGTTCCGTACCTGCTGCAAATGCAAAAAGATGCGTACACCGCGTTTTTGCAGGCGGACAAATCACCGAAAGCGCGCACTTTAGAAGGCCTACAAGCAGCCTTTGACAATGCTTTCCCGATCGTCTCGCACAACGGTTTTGTCGAGATGAAGTTTTTGGAATACAACCTGGCCAAGCCCGCATTTGATGTGCGTGAATGTCAGACCCGCGGCTTGACCTTTGCATCGGCTGTGCGTGCCAAAGTGCAGCTGATTATTTATGACCGCGAGTCTTCGACCTCACAGTCCAAGGTTGTCAAGGAAGTCAAAGAGCAGGAAGTCTACATGGGCGAAGTGCCTTTGATGACCGACAAAGGCTCGTTTGTGATCAACGGTACAGAACGTGTGATCGTGTCGCAGTTGCACCGCTCACCAGGCGTGTTTTTTGAGCACGACAAGGGTAAAACCCACAGCTCGGGCAAGTTGCTGTTTTCGGCTCGCATCATCCCTTATCGCGGTTCGTGGCTCGACTTTGAGTTCGACCCGAAAGACATTTTGTACTTCCGGGTGGATCGCCGTCGCAAGATGCCGGTCACGATTTTGCTCAAGGCCATTGGCCTGAACCACGAATCGATCCTGGCGAACTTCTTTGTGTTCGACAATTTCCGCTTGATGGACAGCGGTGCGCAAATGGAATTTGTTGCCGAGCGCATGCGCGGCGAAGTCGCACGTTTTGACATCACCGACAAGTCGGGCAAAGTGGTCGTGGCCAAAGACAAGCGCATCACAGTGCGCCATACCCGTGAGCTGGAAACCAGCGGCACCAACAGCATCAGCGTGCCTGAAGACTTCTTGCTTGGCCGTGTGGTCGCCAAAAACATTGTGGATGCTGAAACAGGTGAAATCATTGCCAAGGCCAACGATGAGCTGACCGATGTGTTGCTGAAAAAGCTGCGTGTTGCGGGCGTACAAGATCTGCAAGTGCTGTACACCAACGAATTGGATCAGGGTTCGTACATCTCGCAAACGCTGCGCTCTGACGAAACGGCTGACGAGTTTGCTGCCCGCGTTGCCATCTACCGCATGATGCGCCCTGGCGAGCCACCGACAGAAGACGCAGTTCAGGCACTGTTCCAGCGCCTGTTCTACAACCCCGACACCTACGACCTTTCGCGCGTGGGTCGCATGAAGTTCAATGCTAGAGTCGGCCGTGACGCATCGACTGGCCCGATGGTCATGACCAACGAAGATATCTTGGCTGTCGTCAAGATTTTGGTGGATTTGCGCAACGGCAATGGCGAGGTCGATGACATTGATCACCTCGGCAACCGCCGCGTGCGTTGTGTTGGCGAGCTGGCTGAAAACCAGTACCGCACCGGTTTGGCGCGTATCGAAAAAGCAGTCAAAGAGCGTTTGGGTCAGGCTGAGCAAGAGCCCTTGATGCCGCATGACCTGATCAACAGCAAGCCGATTTCGGCTGCGCTCAAAGAATTCTTCGGCGCATCGCAGTTGTCGCAGTTCATGGACCAAACCAACCCGCTGGCCGAGATCACCCACAAGCGCCGCGTATCGGCTCTTGGCCCTGGCGGTTTGACCCGCGAGCGCGCCGGCTTTGAAGTGCGCGACGTGCACGTGACCCATTACGGCCGCGTCTGCCCGATTGAAACGCCTGAGGGCCCGAACATCGGTTTGATCAACTCGCTGGCCCTGTATGCACGCTTGAACGAGTACGGCTTCATTGAAACGCCGTATCGCCGCGTGGTTGACAGCAAAGTCACGATGCAAATCGACTACCTGTCTGCCATTGAAGAAGGCAAGTACGTGATCGCCCAGGCCAACGCTGCGCTGGACAAAGAAGGCAAACTGACGGGTGACCTCGTGTCCGCGCGTGAAAACGGCGAGTCGATTTTGGTCGGTGCCGAGCGTATCCAATACATGGACGTGTCACCTGCGCAGATCGTATCGGTCGCGGCCTCATTAGTCCCGTTTCTTGAGCATGACGACGCCAACCGCGCGTTGATGGGTGCGAACATGTCGCGTCAGGCTGTGCCAGTGCTTCGTCCTGAAAAGCCATTAGTAGGCACAGGCATTGAGCGCGTTGCTGCGGTTGACTCGGGTACCGTTGTTACCGCGACGCGCGGCGGTATTGTTGACTATGTTGATGCCACCCGCATCGTGGTTCGCGTGAATGACGCTGAAGCTTTGGCCGGTGAAATTGGTGTGGATATTTACAATCTGATCAAGTACCAGCGTTCCAACCAAAACACCAACATCCACCAGCGCCCGATCGTCAAAATCGGTGACAAGCTTGACAAGGGCGACGTAATCGCAGACGGCGCATCAACCGACCTGGGCGAAATCGCTATTGGTCAGAACATGCTGATCGCGTTTATGCCATGGAACGGCTACAACTTTGAGGATTCAATTCTCATCAGCGAACGTGTGGTCGCTGAAGACCGCTACACCTCCATTCATATCGAAGAGTTGGTGGTCATGGCGCGTGACACCAAGTTGGGCAGTGAAGAAATAACCCGCGACATTCCTAACCTGGCAGAGCACCAGCTCAACCGTCTGGACGAGTCTGGCATTATTTATGTTGGCGCTGAAGTTCAGCCTGGTGATACGCTGGTTGGCAAGGTCACGCCAAAAGGCGAGACCACTCTTACGCCTGAAGAAAAGCTGCTCCGTGCGATTTTCGGTGAGAAGGCCAGCGACGTGAAAGACACATCACTGCGCGTTAGCCAAGGCTCGCGCGGCACTGTGATCGACGTGCAGGTCTTCACCCGCGAAGGCATTGTGCGCGACAAGCGTGCGCAGCAGATCATTGACGACGAACTCAAGCGCTTCCGTCTGGATCTGAATGACCAGCTTCGCATTGTTGAAGCCGATGCGTTTGACCGGATTGAGAAACTGCTTACCGGCAAAGTTGCTAACGGCGGCCCGCAAAAGCTTGCTAAAGGAACAAAAATTGACAAGGCCTACCTGGCGAGCGTTGAGAAGTTCCACTGGTTTGATATTCGCCCAGCCGACGACGCGGTTGCGTCGCAGCTTGAGAGCATCAAGAATTCGATGGAGCAAACGCGCCACAGTTTTGACTTGTCGTTTGAAGAAAAGCGTAAAAAGCTCACGCAGGGTGACGAGTTGCCAGCCGGTGTTCTGAAAATGGTGAAGGTATATTTAGCTGTTAAACGCCATTTGCAGCCAGGCGACAAAATGGCGGGTCGCCACGGCAACAAGGGTGTGGTCTCCAAGATCGTGCCGGTTGAAGACATGCCGCACATGGCCGACGGCACGCCGTGCGACATCGTGTTGAATCCGCTCGGCGTGCCGTCACGGATGAACGTTGGCCAGGTGCTGGAAGTTCACCTTGGCTGGGCTGCAAAAGGTCTGGGTCAGCGTATTGGTGACATGCTGCAAGCTGAAGCCAAAGTGGCCGAAGTACGCAAGCTGCTCGACAGCGTCTACAACCAGTCAGGTCGTGTGGAAGACCTGTCCAAGTTGTCTGACGCGCAAGTCGTTGAGATGGCTAGCAACCTGTCTGGGGGCGTGCCGTTTGCAACGCCAGTTTTTGATGGTGCATCGGAAGCCGAAATCATGCAGATGCTGCAACTCGCGTACCCGTCGGACGTGGCCAAGGCCAAGGGCCTGACTGCTACCCGCACACAGGCGCAGTTGTATGACGGCCGTACCGGTGATGCGTTTGAGCGCACCACTACCGTTGGCTACATGCACTTTTTAAAGTTGCACCACTTGGTAGACGACAAGATGCACGCACGTTCAACCGGCCCGTACTCGTTGGTGACGCAGCAACCTTTGGGCGGAAAAGCCCAGTTCGGTGGCCAGCGTTTCGGCGAGATGGAAGTCTGGGCACTGGAAGCCTACGGCGCGTCGTACGTGCTGCAGGAAATGCTGACAGTCAAATCAGACGACGTTGTGGGCCGCACCAAGGTGTACGAGAGCATTGTCAAGGGCGAGCACGCCATCACGGCGGGTATGCCAGAGGCGTTTAACGTGCTGGTCAAAGAGATCCGCTCGCTCGGTATCGACATGGAACTAGAACGTTCTTAAATCAGGACTCATAAGGATTACACATGAAATCATTACTCGACCTGTTCAAGCAATTCGCGCCGGATGAGCATTTCAATGCCATCAAAATCGGTATGGCTTCTCCGGAAAAGATCCGTTCGTGGTCTTTTGGCGAAGTTAAAAAGCCTGAAACCATCAACTACCGCACCTTCAAACCTGAGCGTGATGGTCTTTTTTGCGCCAAGATTTTTGGCCCTATCAAGGACTACGAATGCCTGTGCGGCAAATACAAGCGCCTCAAGCATCGCGGCGTGATCTGCGAGAAGTGCGGCGTTGAAGTCACACAAACCAAAGTTCGCCGTGAGCGCATGGGTCACATCGACCTGGCCGCACCGTGCGCGCACATCTGGTTTTTGAAATCGCTGCCGTCACGTTTGGGCTTGGTGCTCGACATGACGCTGCGCGACATTGAGCGCGTTTTGTACTTTGAAGCCTATGTTGTCACCGACCCCGGCATGACGCCGCTGAAAAAGTTCAGCATCATGTCTGAAGACGACTTTGATGCCAAGCGCAAAGAGTACAGTGATGAATTCACCGCCAAGATGGGCGCTGAAGGCATCAAAGACCTGCTCGAAGGGCTCGACCTTGATGACGAGATCACCAAGCTGCGCAACGACCTGACTGGCTCGGAAATCAAGATCAAGAAAAACGCCAAGCGTTTGAAATTGATGGAAGCGTTCAAGACCTCCGGCATCAAGCCGCACTGGATGGTGCTGGATGTGCTGCCAGTTTTGCCGCCCGATTTGCGCCCGCTGGTACCACTTGATGGTGGCCGTTTTGCGACGTCTGACCTGAACGACTTGTACCGCCGCGTGATCAACCGCAACAGCCGCTTGCGCCGTTTGCTGGAACTCAAAGCGCCTGAAATCATTGCCCGCAATGAAAAGCGCATGCTGCAAGAAGCGGTTGATTCGCTGCTGGACAACGGTCGCCGTGGTAAAGCTATGACGGGCGCCAACAAGCGTGCGCTCAAGTCGCTGGCCGACATGATCAAAGGCAAGTCGGGCCGTTTCCGCCAGAACTTGCTGGGCAAACGCGTCGACTACTCTGGTCGTTCTGTCATTACCGTGGGCCCAACCCTCAAGCTGCACCAGTGCGGTTTGCCTAAGCTGATGGCGCTTGAATTGTTCAAACCCTTCATTTTTGCGCAGCTAGAGTCACGCGGCATTGCCACGACGATCAAGGCAGCCAAGAAAGAAGTCGAATCCGGCACGCCAGTCGTGTGGGACATTTTGGAAGAGGTCATTAAAGAGCACCCCGTGATGCTGAATCGTGCGCCTACACTGCACCGTTTGGGCATTCAGGCGTTTGAGCCGATTCTGATTGAAGGCAAGGCGATTCAGCTGCACCCACTGGTTTGCTCGGCTTTCAACGCCGACTTTGACGGTGACCAGATGGCTGTTCACGTACCTTTGTCGGTTGAGGCGCAAATGGAAGCCCGCACATTGATGCTGGCATCCAACAACATTTTGTTCCCGGCCAGCGGCGAGCCATCGATTGTGCCGTCGCAAGACGTCGTGTTGGGCTTGTACTACACGACCCGCGAACGCACCAACGGCAAGGGCGAAGGCCTGGTATTTGCTGACACCGGCGAAGTACGCCGTGCATTTGACGCGGGTGAGCTGGATTTGAACGCACGCATCAGCGTTCGTTTGACCGACTACACCAAAGACAAAACCACCGGCGAATTCGTACCGTCCACCAAGCTGTGGGAAACCACTGGCGGACGCGCACTGTTGTCGGAGATTTTGCCTAAGGGCTTGCCATTTTCGAACATCAACAAAGCGTTGAAGAAAAAGGAGATTTCCAAGCTCATCAACGTGTCTTTCCGCAAGTGCGGCTTGAAAGAAACCGTGGTTTTTGCAGACAAGCTGCTGCAATCTGGGTTTCGCCTGGCAACACAAACCGGTATTTCAATTTGCATCGAAGACATGCTGGTGCCGAAAGAAAAAGGCGCCATCATTGAACGCGCGCAAAAAGAAGTCAAAGAAATCGAGCAGCAGTATGTCTCGGGTCTGGTAACTTCTGGCGAGCGCTACAACAAGGTGGTCGACATTTGGGGCAAGTCAGGCGACGAAGTCTCCAAGGTCATGATGGGCCAGTTGTCCAAAGAAAAAGTCATTGACCGCCACGGCAAAGAAGTAGAGCAAGAGTCGTTCAACTCCATCTACATGATGGCCGACTCGAGCGCTCGTGGTTCCCCAGCGCAGATTCGCCAGGTGGCTGGTATGCGCGGTTTGATGGCCAAGCCTGACGGCTCGATCATTGAAACGCCAATTACCGCCAACTTCCGCGAAGGCCTGAATGTGCTGGAGTACTTCATCTCCACCCACGGCGCGCGTAAAGGCTTGGCCGACACGGCTTTGAAAACCGCCAACTCTGGCTATTTGACCCGCCGCTTGTGCGACGTGGTGCAAGACCTGGTGGTAACTGAAGACGACTGCGGCACACAAAACGGATCCGTCATGCGCGCCATTGTTGAGGGCGGAGAAGTGATTGAATCGTTGCGCGACCGCGTTCTGGGTCGTACGGTAGTTGAAGACGTGCTGCACCCTGAAAACCGCTCCGTGCTGGCGCCTGCTGGCACCATGCTGGAAGAAGACCTGATCGAAGAGCTGGAAATTGCTGGCGTCGATGAAGTCAAAGTGCGCACCGCCTTGAATTGCGAAACCCGCTTTGGCCTGTGCGCCAAGTGCTATGGCCGCGACTTGGGTCGTGGCGGTTTGATCAACATTGGCGAGGCAGTCGGTATCATCGCCGCGCAGTCGATTGGCGAGCCTGGCACGCAGCTGACCATGCGCACCTTCCACATCGGTGGTGCCGCATCGCGTGCTGCGATTGCGTCCAGCGTGGAGTCCAAATCCAACGGCGTGATTGGCTTTAACGCCCCGATGCGTTACGTCACCAACAGCAAAAAAGAGCTGGTGGTGATTGCCCGTTCAGGCGAAATCGTGATTCACGACGAGCATGGCCGCGAGCGCGAGCGTCACAAGGTGCCGTACGGTGCGATTTTGTCCGTCAAGGCCGATCAAACCATCAAAGCCGGTACGATTTTGGCGAATTGGGATCCATTGACCCGCCCGATCATTACCGAGTTTGCTGGTAAGGCACAGTTCGAGAATGTTGAAGAAGGCGTGACGGTTGCCCGCCAGGTTGACGACGTGACCGGCCTGTCAACGCTGGTGGTGATTGACCCGAAACGTCGCGGTGCGACCAAGGTGATTCGCCCTGGCGTCAAGCTGATTGATGCGGCGGGCAATGAAGTGAAGATTCCGGGCACTGATCACTCAGTGACGATTGGC
>JANPDQ010000188.1:0-4254 GCA_031431575.1 Polaromonas sp. | reverse complement strand
CTTGTACGCCGGCCCAACCAGCGCCTCAAAGCGGCATACGAAAACATAGTGCCGCTACTCGAGGTTATGCCATTAACAGAGCTTGTCACTGCCCACTACGCCCAACTGCGCACCCAACTTGAAACCGCTGGCACACCTATCGGCGCAAATGACATGCTGATTGCAGCACACGCCTTGTCAACAGACGCAACACTGGTCAGCGCCGATGTCGAATTTTTGCGTGTACCAGGCCTACAGGTTGAAAACTGGTTGGCAGTCAACGTTTGAGCAAGAATCAGCCGAAGCACAATCAAAAAACCGTGTTCTTTAAAGCCTTGAGACTAAACAAGGAGAAAAATGGCTCAAATTATCAATAAAATCAGACTCTAGCCCAATAAATGCGGGCGTAAGCAGCTATTAAATTATGAGTGACGTGAACGCATGAACCTAACAGAAATATCGCCCGGCCTGGTCATTCAAGGCTTCACCGCGCCGTTGAGGCTGGGCAACTTCAAGCTGATTGCCTTCGACATGGACTCCACGCTAATTAACATTGAATGCGTTGACGAAATTGCGGATGCGGTGGGGCTGAAGGCAGAGGTAGCGGCGATTACCGAGGCCACCATGCGCGGTGAGATTGCGGACTTTAAAACCAGCTTGCGGCGGCGGGTGGCGCTGCTCAAGGGTGTGAGCGTTACTGATATGGAGCGCGTTTATACCGAACGCCTTAAGCTAAATCCTGGCGCAATTGAGCTGGTGACCGCTTGCAAGCAGGCGGGCATGAAAACGCTTTTGGTGTCTGGTGGTTTCACGTTTTTTGCTGACCGTGTTGCCGAGCGCCTGGGGCTTGATCATGCTAAATCAAACCAGTTGCAGGTGGAAAACGGCCTGCTGACTGGCAAGCTGGTTAACCAAAGTTGGGGCGATATTTGTGATGGCGAAGAGAAGCGCAAAACGCTGTTTGACACCTGTGCGCGTTTGAACATTGCGCCAGGTCAGGCGATTGCTGTGGGCGACGGCGCAAACGATTTGCCGATGATGGGCGCGGCGGGTTTATCGGTGGCTTTTCACGCCAAGCCAAAGGTGCGAAGCCAGGCGATGGTGGCAATTAACTCGGGCGGGCTTGACCGCTTGCTGGAAGTTCTGCAGTAGCTCGACCTGCAATCAAATTCGATCCGCCACCGCGCGCCCATTGCTGACTGAAAACTCGGCCAGCGTTTGAATAGTTGCCTCTTGTCGCGTAACGTCGCTCACTACACGCAGCGTAGTTATGATTTGCTTGGGTGTAACTTCCACCACGCCGTAGCCTTTGCGCTGGGCATCGGCAAAAACAAAGTGCGGATTCTCTGCCATCGTCTCGGCCAGTTTGCCGTTGCCACCAGAGCGTGACGTGATGCTGGTGCCGCAAAACTCGACCCCAACCGCCGCACTGGATGGCTGCGAATAGTCGGCTTTGATCTGACCGACCCAATTTTCATGCACATCGCCGCCCAGCGCCACCAGATTGGCCACGCTGTGTTTGCGGGCTGAATCTGTTAGCCGCGTTCTGGCTGCGCTGTAGCCGTCCCAGCCGTCGTTCCACAGGTTTTGCTCCGGCCCAACGCGCCAGTCGCGCTGGCCCAGCAATGACTGCTGACCGACGATGTTCCAGCCAGTTGATTTGGTTTGCATGCTCGCCCAACCTGCGTCTAGCCAACGCTCTTGCTCTGTTCCCAACATGCTCCGTGCTGGGTCATTCCACGCTGGGCAATCGGCAGGGTTCACCGTGCTGGAGCCACGCTTGCCGTCGCGCGTGCAGACTTGCGGGCTTTTGTACTGGCGTGCGTCCAGCATGGTGAGCGATGCGAGTTGGCCGTATTTGGCACGGCTGTAGATGCGCATTTCAGCGCCTACACTCAGGCCGGCAACAGCACGCGTCAGCACCGAAGCACGCACCGGCATGTGTTCGTAAAACGCCTGATAAGCGGCTGAACGCCGCGCTGCAAAGTCGGGCACCTCTGGCCCGTTTTCGCCAACCGTCAAACCCGCATAGTCGTTTTGCACTTCATGGTCGTCCCACGTTACCAGCCACGGACACGCAGCGTGCATGGCCTGCAAATCAGCGTCCTGCTTGTACGTGGCATAGCGCTGGCGGTAATCGTCGAGGCTCAGCGTCCAGCCGCCAAGCGGAGTGCGCACAGCATTCGATGCGCGTGGATATTCGTAAATGTAGTCACCCAAAAACATCACGAGGTCTAGATTTTCTTGCGCCATGTGGCGGTAGGCTGAAAAATAACCGTGCTCCCAGCGCTGACACGATGCATAGGCCAGACGCATGCCCGCCACAGCGGCACCAGGCGCAGGAAAGGTACGGGTACGACCCACAGCGCTGACAGCATCGCCAACCATAAAGCGGTAAAAGTACCAGCGGTCAGGCTCCAGCCCTTGGACTTCAGCGTGAACCGAATACGCCAAGCCAGCCACCGCAATGGCCTGCCCGGTTTGCGCAATGCGGGTGAACTTGTCGTCGTGCGCCACTTCCCAACGCACGCCGACACCCACACTGTTGATGCTTGACGGAATCGGCGGCATCAACCGCGTCCAAAGTACGACGGAATCATGGGTGGGTGAGCCACTGGCTACGCCGAGACCAAACGCAGACGTATCAAATTTTGCTTGCGACCAGGCACGGCGCGGCAGCCAAAGGCTTGCACTGCCCAGCGCCGCTAGTTGAAGTAAGCAGCGACGCTGCAGCACAGGATGAATCATTTGCAAGGACTTTCAGAGTTAAAGCCAAGCCGCATCAAGCAATGAGCGATTGCAACACACCCGCCTCAAAGTGCTGCTCGATGTATTCGGCCAGCCCGTCGAACACGCTGTCAAGCGTAGGCACCGTTGCACCAAACAATGCTTGCAGCACAGCCGGGTCTTCAAACAAGCCATGCAAATACACGCCCAACACGTTGCCGCCAGCGTTTTGCCACGCCAGGTCATCGGGCATGACCGGATGTGTGCCGTCTGCCATGTCGGCGCGCAACGCTGTTTGCCCATGGTGAATTTCATAGCCTCTGACCGACACGTTTGAGAGCGCAGCCCAAGGCCCTGCCAAATGGCTGAACGCCGTTTGCCGGTGCTGCACGGTTTTGGCTTGTTCAAATACAGTCACTACGCCCAGCAAACCCAGGCCCGCCGCGTTGCCCTCATCAATCGTTTCTATGCCGTGCGTGTCAATCAGCGCCTCGCCCAGCATTTGCAGACCCCCGCAAATGCCCAGCACCGCGCCACCGCGCGCTGCATGTGCGTTCACGGCCTGGTCCAGCCCTTGCGTTCGCAGCCAAGTCAAGTCGCTGCTGGTAGCTTTTGAACCCGGCAAGATGATCCAGTCGATAACCGTTAGGCCAGTCAATTCTGACGGGCTACGAACCCAAACCAATCGCATACCCGGCACGTTTTTCAGCGGTTGAAATTCATCGAGGTTGCTGATACGTGGGTAGGCGATGACGGCGATGGTTTTGGTGACTTGTCCGCTTGATTTGCTTCGGTCGTCAAACACACCGTCTTCCTCAGGCAGGCCGTGCTGCCACCACATCGGCAGCGTCGCGACGGTCGGTACGCCCGTCAGGTCTTGCAGCATCTGCGGGCCAGGCGCAAGCAGTTTGGCGTCGCCTCTGAACTTATTTAAGACAAAGCCTTTGATCCGCTTTTTCTCATGTGAGTCAAGCATCGCCCACGTCCCGTAAAGGTGCGCAAACGCCCCGCCCCGGTCAATGTCAGTGACCAGCAGGCAAGCCGCACGTACATGCAGCGCCACCCGCATGTTGACAATGTCACTGTGCTTTAAATTGATCTCGGCGGGTGAGCCTGCGCCTTCAATGACCACCACATCGTTCTCTGCCATCAGTTCATCAAGCGCACGCACCACCACGGGCCAGACGGATGCACTGCGCCCGCGCCACTCCATTTTTGACAATTCGGCGTTGACCTGTCCCATCAAAATCACCTGGCTTTGGGTGTCTTTTTCAGGCTTGAGCAGAAGCGGATTCATGCGGACTTCAGGGGTGACTCGTGCGGCAAGTGCCTGAAAATATTGCGCACTGCCTATTTCTCCGCCTGCCACAACACGGGCGTTATTGCTCATGTTTTGTGCTTTATACGGTACAACTTTTAAACCTTGTCTGGCGTAGTAGCGGCACAGCGCCGTCGTCAGCCAGCTCTTGCCCGCCCCGCTGGTGGTACCCAAAACCATCACGGCTTTTGCAGTCATATCTTGCCTTTGATGTGTTGCCATGCATTGTG
>JANPDQ010000187.1:0-2949 GCA_031431575.1 Polaromonas sp. | reverse complement strand
CCGCTGCTCAGGTGTACAGCTCAACCGGTTTTGCGCATCGGGTCTTGAGGCAGTGAATCTGGCCGCACAGAAAGTGCGTTCAGGCTGGGAAGATCTCGTGGTGGCTGGCGGTGTTGAAAGCATGAGCCGCGTGCCGATTGGATCAGACGGAGGTGCGTGGGCGCAAGACCCCGAGACCAACATCGCCACCAACTTTGTGCCGCAAGGCATAGGCGCAGATTTGATTGCCACCATTGACGGCTACACGCGCGCCGATGTGGATGCGTTTGCGGTTGAGTCGCAGCGCCGCGCAACGCACGCCCGCGCCAGCGGTTACTTTGCAGGCTCGGTGGTGGCGGTCAAAGACTTTTTAGGCCAAATTATTTTGGGTGCTGACGAGTTCATCAAGCCGCAGACTACGCTTGAAGGGCTGAGCGGACTAAAGCCGTCGTTCGAGCAGCTCGGGGCGATGGGTTTTGACGCGGTGGCACTTGGCAGATACCCACAAGTCGAGCGCATTCACCACGTGCACCATGCTGGCAATTCGTCGGGCATCGTCGATGGTGCCGCCGCAGTGCTGGTGGGTTCAGAAGCCGCAGGCAAGCTGCACGGACTGACGCCCAAAGCGCGCATCGTCGCGGTCGCGGTCAGCGGCGCTGACCCATTGATCATGCTGACCGGGCCAGGTCCCGCATCGCGCAAGGCACTGGCCAAAGCCGGCTTGAGGATTGACCAGATCGATTTGTTTGAAGTCAACGAGGCATTTGCTGCTGTCCCCATGCGCTTCATGAAAGAGCTGCACGTGCCGCATGACAAAGTCAATGTCAACGGCGGCGCAATTGCGATGGGCCACCCGCTGGGCGCAACCGGCGCAATGATTTTAGGAACGCTTATTGGCGAGCTGCACCGACGCAAACTTCGCTACGGGCTGGCCACTCTGTGTGTGGGCGGCGGCATGGGCATTGCAACGATTGTGGAGGCGACGTTTTGAAAACCATTCAGTACGACCTGACTGCGGGCATCGCCACGCTAACGTTTGACGAGCCCAACTCGCCCGTCAACACCATGTGCGCGCAGTGGCAGCGGGACTTGACGCACGCCGTTGTACAGGTCATGCAAGACAAGCCATCGATCAAAGGCATCGTCCTGGCATCCAGCAAAACCACATTTTTTGCGGGTGCCGACTTGAAAGCAACGCTGGCGCTAAAGGCGGATCAAGTCGCGCTGGTGTACGAGGAAATCGAGCTGGTAAAAAAGAACTTCAGGGCCCTTGAAACGCTCGGCATACCGGTGGTGAGCTGCCTGAACGGCGCAGCGCTTGGTGGCGGCTGGGAACTGGCACTGGTGGGCCACTACCGCATCGCGGTGAACAGCGCAAAAATCCAGTTTGGCCTGCCTGAGGTCACGCTCGGGCTGATTCCAGGCGCCAGCGGCATCACGAAGATGACTCGCCTGCTGGGCTTGCTGGGAGCGCAACCTTATTTGCTGGAAGGCAAGTTGTTTAACCCATCTGAAGCGATGGCGCTTGGCCTGGTGCATGAGCTGGTGACCGACTCAAGCCAGCTGCGGGTAAGGGCACTGGCTTTTATTGAGGCGCATCCGCAGTCAATTCAACCGTGGGATGCCAAAGACTACAAAATGCCTGGCGGCACGCCCAACAATCCAAAGATTGCTGCAGCGCTGAGCGTGGCGCCCGCAATGCTCAAACAAAAAACACGCGGCCTGTACCCCGCGCCAGAGGCTGCGCTTTGCGCCATGGTCGAAGGCGCGCAAGTTGACTTCGACACGGCACTGCGCATTGAAAGCCGCTACCTGGCGAAGGTGATGGTTGGGCCAGTGGCGAAGAACATGATCAACACGTTCTTTTTTAATATGAATGCCGTGAAAAGCGGGGCCAGTCGACCAAAGGGCGTGCCCAAGTTCAAACCGAAAACGGTAGGCGTTCTGGGCGCTGGCATGATGGGTGCTGGCATTGCCTACGCGCAGGCTGCGCGAGGTATCGACACCGTTTTAAAAGACGTAACCCAGCAAGCCGCTGATGCAGGCAAAGCGTACAGCGCCAAGCTGACGCAAACTTTCGTCAACAAGGGCCGCATGACGCTTGAAGCAGAGCAGGCCTTGCTTGAAAAGATCACCACGACTGCCGAAAACAGTGACTTGAGAGGCTGCGATTTGATCATTGAAGCCGTATTCGAGCAGCGAGAATTGAAAGCCGCCGTAACACGCGAAACCGAAGGCCAGCTGGCAGCTGGTGGCTTTTTCGCCAGCAACACGTCTACCCTGCCAATAACGGGGCTTGCAGAAGCAAGTGCGCATCCTGAAAAGTACATAGGCATTCACTTTTTCAGCCCGGTAGACAAAATGCAGCTGGTGGAAATCATTCGGGGCAAGCAAACCAATGACGAAACCGTTGCGCGCGCGTTCGACTACGTGCAGGCGCTCGGGAAAATACCCATCGTGGTCAACGACGCGCGCGGCTTTTACACCAGCCGCACCTTCGGCACGTTTGTGATGGAGGGCGCGGCCATGCTGGGCGAAGGAATCCCGGCGCCGGTCATTGAGCAGGCGGCCATGCAGGCCGGCATGCCGGTGGGGCCGCTGGCTGTTTTAGACGAAACATCATTGAAGCTGTCCGTACATGTGCTGGACCAAACCCGCGCTGACTTTGCGGCTGAAGGGAAAATCTACCACCCTAGCAAAGCGGAGTTGCTGGTGGAGCGTATGGTCAAACAGCTCAAACGCGATGGCCGGGCAGCGGCAGCAAATGGGGGCGGCGGTGGCGGGTTTTATGATTACCCGGCGGGTGGCAAAAACGCACTGTGGCCAGAGCTCAAAACGCTTTTCGAAAAGCCGAGCGCAGCGTTTGACATGCAAGAGCTTAAAGACCGCTTGCTGTACCGGCAAGCCATTGAAACCGCACGCTGCCTGCACGAAGGCGTTCTGACCAGCGTGCACGATGCCAATATTGGC